>DATGPD010000186.1:0-3739 GCA_035305285.1 Planctomycetota bacterium | reverse complement strand
GCTCGACGGCCAGGAGGCGACGATCTTCGTCGGCGAGACGATCCGCTACGCGCAGGCGCGCGCCGAACAGGGCCAGGCCGGCGGTCTGCAGCTCGTCGTCGAGGAGGCGCCGAACTCGCCCGTGCAGACCGGCTTCCAGCTCATGGTCATCCCGCACATCATCCCGGGCAGCGACAAGGTGATGATGGACATCATCCCGCAGTCGACGTCGCTGACCGGCACCGGCGCCTCGAACCTCGCGCCCGCGGGCTTCGACGTGTTCACCGTCGGTTCGGGCGCGGGTCAGGGCACGATCGCGCTGCCGCGCATCGCGTCGAGCACGATCGGCACCAAGGTGTTGCTCGAGTCGCACCAGACCGCGGTGCTCGGCGGCCTGACCACCGAGTCGAACGCGGAGACCGAGACCGCGCTGCCGCTGCTCGGTGACATCCCGGTGCTCGGCTGGCTGTTCAAGAGCCGCAACACGACCAAGACGCGCAACAGCCTGATCGTGTTCGTCACGCCGTCGATCATCCGCAGCCAGGAGGACCATGCCGCGCGCCTGCGGCAGGTGCTGGAGGAGAAGCGCAACCGGCTGCAGGCCGTCCAGGAGGCCGTGTTCGGCCGGGGCGTCGACGGCCGCTGACGCGCGGTCCTCGGGCGCGCCGCCGGTCGCCCGCGAGCGACCGGCGCACGCGCGCCGCGAGGGAGCAGAGATGCGCGGCGGATGCGCCGCTGCGCCGTGAAGGTGCGGGGCCTTTCTTTCGCCCGACCGTTGAGCCCCCCGCGCGCGCTCCCTATGGTTTCGCCGCAATCCGCGCGCCAGCGTGGCGCGCGGACTTCTTCATTCAGGATTCCCGCAGCCGCGAGCGAAGTCATGGCCGTTCCGACGCGACGGTGCCGACGCACCCCGTCACGACGGCCCGCGTCGTTGTCGCGACTGCTCCGGGGGACGACGCGGGCACGCCGTGGCGCGGGCCCGGGCGGACGGGCAGCGTCGGCCGACGGCCGCGCGCCCGCGGCCTGCCGCGCCGCGCGCCGGTCGGCAAAGGCATTCGCGTGCGTCCCGGCGAGAAAGGACTACGTCATTGAAGCGCATGCTCATCAACGCCGTCGATCCGGAGGAGAGCCGGATCGCGTCGGTGAAGGACGGCGTGCTGCAGGAGCTGCACGTCGAGATCGCCAGCCGGGAGGCCTATCTCGGTAACATCTACAAGGGTCGCGTCGTCAACATCGAGCCGAGCATCGGCGCGGCGTTCGTCAGCTTCGGCGGCACGACCAACGGGTTCCTGCACGCCTCGGACGTGCTGCCCGACTACGCGCGCGAGGACTTCTCGATCACCGACGTGCTCGAAGGACGCGCGCGTGCGACCGGCGACGACGGACCCGACGTCGTCCGTGCCGTGCTGGAGGACGCCGACGACGAGGAAGACGAGGCCGCGGGCGACGAGGAGAAGTCGGCCGATGCCGACGCCTCGGCCGAGGACGAAGACGACGAGGAAGACGACGCGGTCGACCGCGACGAGGAGCACGTGGTCGGCGGCGGCGCCGACGAGGACGACGACGACCTGCACGGCGGCGCCCACGCGCACGACGACGAGGTCGCCGAGGCGACCGGCGACGACGAGCTGGCGGAAGCCGACGGCGAGGCCGTCGATGCCGCAGCCGCCGGGGCGGCCGAGGCGCCCGAGCCCGAGGGTCATGGCGACGCCGAGCCGGCCGCCGCCGAGGGCGCGGCCGGCGAGGGTGCGCCGGCGACCGCGACCGTGGTGGCCGACGCGCGCACGCGCGGCCGGCAGGGACGCAAGGCTGCGGAGAAGCGCGCGCGCCGCCCGCGCCTGCCGATCGACAAGCTGCTGCGCCGCGGCCAGGAGGTGATCGTCCAGATCACCAAGGAGGGCATCGGCAACAAGGGGCCGACGCTGACGACCTACATCTCGCTGCCCGGCCGCTGCCTCGTGCTCATGCCGAGCCTCCCGAAGTGCGGGGTGTCGCGCAAGATCGAGGGGCAGAAGGAGCGCCGCCGCCTGAAGCGGATCGTGCGCGAGCTGGACACGATCGGCAACGGCGGCGTGGGCTTCATCGTGCGCACCGCCGGCACCGGCAAGACCAAGGAGGACCTGCAGCGCGACCGCGACTACCTGCAACGCATCTGGGAGTTCGTCGGCCAGCGCGCCCGGGTGACGCGCGCGCCCGCTCTGCTCTACCAGGAGTCCGACCTCGTCCTCAAGGCGATGCGCGACCTGTTCACCCCGGACATCGAAGAGGTCGTGGTCGACTCGCGCGACGTGCACATGCGCGTCAAGGAGTTCGCCGACAAGCTGATGCCGCACATGTCGGGGCGGATCCGCCTGCACGAGGGGCAGATGCCGCTGTTCCACAGCTTCGGCATCGAGGCCGAGGTCGAGAAGCTCTACCAGCCGCGGGTCGAGATCGGCAACGGCGCGTACATCGTCATCGAGCAGACCGAGGCCCTGGTCTCGATCGACGTCAACTCCGGCAAGTTCAAGCCGGGCACCGATCTGGAGGAGACCGCGTACCGGACCAACCTGCAGGCGATCCCCGAGGTCGTCCGCCAGCTCCGCCTGCGCGACCTCGGCGGCCTGATCATCGTCGACTTCATCGACATGAGCAGCGAGAAGCACCGGCGTGCCATCGAGCGCAAGCTGGCCGAGGCGCTGAAGGGCGACCGCGCACGGGTCAAGGTCGGGCGCATCTCGCGCTTCGGCCTGCTGGAGCTGACCCGGCAGCGGGTCGGCCCCGGCCTCAAGCGCACGGTGTTCACGCACTGCACGCACTGCCACGCGACCGGGCTCGTGCGCACCGTGCAGAGCAAGGCGCTCGCCGTGCTGCGCGACGTGCGCGCCCTGCTGTCACTCAAGGGCTTCTCGATCCTGCACGTCTACGTCGCGCCGCCGGTCAACGACTACCTGGTCAACTACAAGCGTCGGCCGATCCTCGACCTCGAGGAGGCGGTCGGAAAGAAGGTCGTGTTCCGCGCCGAGCCCAGCTACCCGGTCGACGCGGTGCACTATCGCTTCCTCACCGCCGACCGGGTCGAGGTGAAGATCGCCGTCCCGGCCGGCCTCGGCGTGAGGATCTCGTCGCCGACCTGACGCCGGAAGGGCGGCCGCGGCCGGCCGCCGCGACCCCCTCCCGGCTGCCCCGGCGGGCCGCGTCCCGCAGCCTTGAATCCGGGAGCGCGCTCGCTACCCTCCTCCGCCCTTCCCGAAGCTCGACATGGCCGCAACCTACGCGATCATCGAAGACCGCTCGCTGCAGTACCGGGTGCGCCCGGGCGAGCGCGTCCGCCTGGCGTTCCACGAGGCCTGGCAGCCCGACGAGGCGGTCACCTTCGACAAGGTCTGCCTGGTCGGCGGCGACACGGCCCGCATCGGCCGGCCGTACGTCGAGGGTGCGAGCGTCACCGCGCGGGTCGTCGGCAGGGTGGCGGGCCCGAAGCTCGTCATCCAGAAGTTCCGCCGCCGCAAGAACAGCCGCCGGCGCACCGGCTTCCGCGCGGTGTTCACCGAGGTCGAGATCCAGTCCATCAACGCCTGAGGGAGCGCGACCATGGCACACAAAAAGGGTCAGGGTTCGACCAAGAACGGGCGCGACAGCAACGCGCAGCATCGCGGCGTCAAGCGCTTCGGCGGGCAGGTCGTCACCGCCGGGACGATCATCGTCCGCCAGTGCGGCACGAAGTGGCTGCCGGGACACAACGTCAAGCGCGCCGGCGACGACACGCTGTTCGCGCTGG
>DATGPD010000185.1:0-8637 GCA_035305285.1 Planctomycetota bacterium | reverse complement strand
GCGCCAGGTACATCGGCCACGCGATGCTGATGAAGCCGAGCAGCGTCGCCCCCTGCTCCTCCAGCCCCCGGCCCATGCGGTCGCGCAGCAGCGAGCGGAAGGCGAGCGGGAACAGGAGCAGGAACGTCGCGATCACCAGCGGGTACAGCTCGCGGTCGACCTCTGTCCAGCCGAAGCGGAACGCGGCGACCGACAGCGCGGCGGTGCACACGAGGAGCAGACTGCGCGCCACCGGGAAGCCGGCGTTGCGCAGCATGACGATGAACTCGTGCACGCCGGCGACCGACAGGATTCCGAGCAGCGCGGCGCACAGCCGGCCGCCGGTCCGGGTCACGTCGAGCCAGTACAGGATCGCGATGGCCGCGAGCATCGCGGTCGACAGCAGCGCGCGGATCGGCAGCTCCGGATGGATGCGCGGCTTGCGCGGCGTCCCGCCGCCCGATGGATCAGGGCTCGACGGCGCCAAACCTGCGCACCCGCTTGGCGAACGCCGCGAATGCCTGCTCCAGGTGTTCCTTGCGGAACTCCGGCCAGCACGCGTCGGTCACCCAGATCTCCGCGTAGCTGATCTGCCAGAGCAGGAAGTTGCTGACCCGCAACTCGCCCGCGGTGCGGATCAGGAGGTCCGGATCGGGCATGGCCGGCTGGTAGAGCCGGGCGGTGATCGCCGCCTCGTCGACGGCCTCGGGCGCGAGTGCGCCCTGCGCCACGTCGCGCGCGATCGCGCGCGCCGCGTCGACCAGCTCGGCGCGGCCGCCGTACGAGATCGCCAGGCACAGGGTCATGCCGTCGTTGTTCGCGGTGAGCGCGATCGTCTCGTCGAGCACCGCGAGGGTCTCTTTGCCGAGGCGGTCGCGCCGGCCGGCGTGCACCAGGCGCACGCGGTTGTCCATCAACGTCGGGCGCTCGGCGACCAGGAACCTGCGCAGCAGCCCCATCAGCAGGTCGATCTCGCGCCGCGGGCGCCGCCAGTTCTCCTCCGAGAACGCGTACAGGGTCAGCCACTCGACGCCGGCGCGCGCGCACTCGGTGACCGTCTCGCGCACCGCCTCGATGCCGTACTCGTGGCCGCGGATCCGCTCCAGGCCGCGTGAGCGCGCCCAGCGCCCGTTGCCGTCCATGATCACCGCGACCGAGCGCGGCACGCCGTTGCGGCGCTCGCTCATCGCTGGATGACCTGGTCGCGCGCCGGGCCGACGGAAACGAGACGGATCGGCACGCCGACGTACCGTTCCAGCGTCTCGACGTAGTGCCGCGCGCCCGGCGGCAGGTCGGCGAACGCGCGGGCGCCAGAGAGGTCGCCGGTGAACCCGGGCACCTCCTGCCACACCGGGCGCACGCGGTCGAGGTCGAAGGCCGGGAAGCGGTCGGTGCGCCCGGCCGGCGTCTCGTACGCGACCGCGATGCGCAGCGGATCGAACCCGGACAGCACGTCGAGGTTGGTCATGTACAGCTCCGCCGCGCCCGACACCGCCACGCCGTAGCGCACCGCCACCGCGTCGAACCAGCCGCAGCGCCGCGGCCGGCGGGTGGTCGACCCGTACTCGTTGCCGGCGTCGCGCAGGCGCTGGACCTCGGGCTCCGGGATCTCGGTCGGGAAGGGTCCCTCGCCGACGCGGGTCGCGTATGCCTTCATCACGCCGACGACCTTGTCGAGCGCGGTCGGCGGGATCCCGGTGCCGGCCGGCACGCCGGCCGGCGAGGCGTTCGACGACGTCACGTACGGGTAGGTGCCGAGGTCGACGTCGAGGAGCACGCCCTGCGCGCCCTCGAACAGGATCTTCCGTCCGGCGCGCACGGCGTTGCGCAGGAGGTCGCCGGTGTCGGTGATCGCGGGTGCCAGGTCCCTTCCGGCCGCGGCGAGGTCCTCGGCGATCGCGGCGGCGTCGAACGGCGGGACGCCGTGCGCCGCGAACAGCGGTTCCTTCTCGCGGATCAGGGCTTCGACCGCGGCGCGCAGCTCGCCCACGCCGCGCAGCAGGTCGCCCGCGCGCAGTCCGGAACGGTAGGCGCGGTCGGCGTAGGCCGGGCCGATCCCGCGTCCGGTCGTGCCGATCTTGCCGGCGCCGCGCACCGCCTCCATCACGCGGTCGAGGGCCTGGTGCATGGGCAGGATCAGCGGCGCGCGCTCGGACACGAGCAGGTTGCGGCCGAGGTCGACGGTGACGCCGTGCTCGCGCAGGCGGGCGACTTCGTCGCGCAGGTGCAGCGGGTCGACGACGACGCCGTTGCCGATCACGTTGACCGTGCGTTCCTGCAGGATGCCGGAGGGCACGAGGTGCAGGACCAGCCGTTCGCCGCGCCAGATCAGCGTGTGGCCGGCGTTGTGGCCGCCGCCGTAGCGCACGACGAAGTCGGCGTCGCGTGCGAGCAAGTCGATGATCTTGCCCTTGCCTTCGTCACCCCAGAGCACTCCGGTGACACATGTGGTCGGCATGGACTGGGCGGCGAAAAGGCGGGCAGCATAGCGCGGTTGCGTCCCGCCGCAGGATGAACGCCGGCACATTTTGCTGGCCGGGCTAATGCAAAACTGTATCTAGAACACTCGTTCGCAGGCGCTCCGAGGAACCACCATGCACCCGTACGACGACTGCACGACCACCTCGTCCGACCCTTCCCTCAAGTGTCTCGACGCGTTCTACCGCGCCGCCCTGCCCGCCGCGGTCCGCCGTCTGCGCGGCTGGCGCGGGGCGGCGAGCTTGCACGGCGATCTGGTCGCCGACCTGCGCCAGGAAGTGGCCACCGACTTCCTCGCGCACCGGGCGGCGCTGGAGACGATGAGCACCCGCGAACGCCACGAGCGCTGGCTGCGCCTCATCGGGCGCACGCACTACCGCCTGCGCGGGCGCGACGCCGCCACGACGACCGACGGCGACCTCGACGCGATCGCCGCGGTGGTCCATGCGGCGCAGGCTCCGGCACTCGAGGGGCGCGCGCGCGAGTTCGCCGAGCAGCTCCTGGAACACGGCGTGCACCTGAAGAACGGCCGGCTGAACGAAGTGATCACCGCGCGCAGCATCGGACTCAGCCCGCTACAGCTCCGCCGCCGCGGCGAACGCCTGCTCGCCGCGCTCGACCTGCACCGCGACCTCGAGTTCTGGAGCCGTCGGCTGGTCGAGGCGCTGCTCGGCCTCGCCGCCGACGTACTGCGCGACCGCTCCGACGTGTTGATCCTCGGCGAACAGCGGCGCGTCCGCCCGGACCCGCACGGCAGGCTGCAGCGCATCCGCCGCCTGCGCGATCGCCTGCGCTACCTCCCGGTGGGCACCACCCTCCGCCGCGTCCTGCTGCGCTACGGCACGCGTTGCCGCGACCCGTTCGACCCCGAGCTGGCGCTGCGCTGCGCGCTCGATCTGGCGCCGCGCTCCGCCGAGGTCCACCTGTGGTGGTTCGAACTTGCCGCCGCGCGCGGCGACGCACGCCGTGCCGCCCGGGCACTGCGCGCGGCGCGCACCGCCGACGCCGACCGGGTGTCCGTGGTGCTCGCCCGCGCCCGCCTGCTGGAGCTGCGCGGGCGCGACGGTGCGGCGCACGCGCTGCTGCTCCGGGCGATGCGCCGGCACGGCGACCCCCGCCTGCGCCTGTGCCTGGAACGCGTCGCGGGCGCGCTGCGCGCGAGCTGACGCCGGGACTCACGGCGTGAGCGCGGCGCGCAGCGCGGCGGCCAGTTCGCGCTCGGCGTCGCGGTCGCCGACGGGCGCGGTCCAGTACGGTGCGCCCGCGAAGTCCTGCCGCAGCCAAGAGCGCTCGACCACGATGCCGACGCGATCGCGAGCGGTCGGGAACACCGACACGCGCTGCCGGCCGGGGACGACACCGTCGTCGACGTCGATCCATGCGCTCTGCAGACGGCGGCCCTCGAGGTCGCACACGAGGAGGCGCGGGAAGCGGGCGCGCACCGCGGCGACGAGGCGCGGGAACGCGTCTGCACCGTCGGGCACCAGCACTTCCTCCGGCTCGTACGGCGGCACGCGGCACCCGGCAGCGAGGAGGACGGCGGCCGCGACGCGGCATGAGGTCCATCCGAACGCCGGGGTCGGAGCGGAAGAGCGTGCCGGCATTTCGCGGAGACGGTGTGGGGACCGGGATGAAAGCAGCGCGCGGACACCGCTGCCAACGAAGCCTCCCGATTCCCGCAGGCTCCGCCGGCCGTCGCGCGGTCTTCCTGCGCGAATGCGGTCGCGTGCGCGGATACGGACGCACGCTTTACCGCGTGCCGCGCTGCGGTTAGCGATGGCGGCATGCACGAGTTCGCCCGCGGCTGCGCCGTGGCATGCCTCGCCCTCGCCGCGGCGCGCGCGCAGGTGCCGTCCGACCCCACGCCCGACGCACCGGCAGACGCGCGCGCCGCGCAGCGCGCGCCGGGGTTCATCGATCCGCGCGGCCAGTTCGCATTCGATCCGCCTCCGGGCTGGCGCGCGCTGACCCCCGACGAGGGTCGCATCCTGAAGGCACGCGCGGAACCGGCGATCCCCGAGCACCTGCTCACACCGCACCCGCCGCGCCTCCACGTGTTCGGGCCGATCGACCGCTGGCTCGCGGGCGAGTTCGACGGCCGCGCGCTGACCGTGCTCGAGCAGGACGGCGAGCCCGACCTCGACGAGACCGGCATCGCCGGGATCCGCGGGCACTTCGAAGAGCTGTCGCGCCGCGGCCCGCAGCGCTTCACCTTCGCGAACCTGTCGGTCGGCGCGGTGGGCAAGGGTGCCCATCCGGCGATCCTGGGAGAACTGGTCGTCGAGGAGGGCGCGACGCGCAGCATCCAGTTCCACGCCTACGTGCCGAGCGGCGGCGACACGTTCGTGTTCGCGCTCGCATGGCCGACTGCCGACCGCGACGCGGGAGCGGCGGCGTTCGCCGCGCTGTGCGACGGCCTGCGGGTTGCCGCACGACCGCGCGGCGCGGTCAAGCTCGGCGGCAAGCTGCTGTGGGCGGCGTTGTTCGGACTCGCGGTCGGCGTGACCCTGCACGCACTGCGGAAACGGATGCGCGGCTGACGGGCAGCGCTGGGCTTGCCTCGCCGAGCGGCCTATATTCGCCGCTCCACAGCCGGCAGGGGGGGGCGCGTGAACGCCTTCCAGCCCGAACAAGAAGCCAGACTCACGCCGTGTCGGACTCCCCGCGCATCACCAACGCACTGTTCACGTCCGGTCTGCAGTGCGCGAAGCGACTCTACCTCGACTACCACTTCGCCAAGAAGAGTCCGCAACCGGGCGAGACTCAGGCGATGATCGCGGAGGTCGGCGCGGAGCTGGTCGAACTGGCCAGCAGCGCCTTCCCCAAGGGGGTCGCGATCGATCCGCAGGACAGGCAGGCCGTCGCGACGACCGAGAAGATCCTGCGCGAGAAGAAGCCGCAGGTCGTGTTCCACGGCCGGTTCCGTTACCAGGACGTCGAGATCGGCAGCGACATCATCATCTCGTCCGGCGACGGCAGCCTCGATCTGTTCGAGGTGAAGGCCGGGGTGACGATCAAGCCGCGCCACATCCTCGACCTCGCGCTGCAGGTGTGGGTGCTGGAGAAGCTCGGCTACAAGGTGCGGCGGACCAGCATCATCCACATGAACCGCCGCTACGTGCACGCTGGCGGCAAGCACCCGGTGCACGAGCTGTTCAAGAACGTCGACGCGACCGCCCGCGTCCGCCGGCACATCGGCAAGATCGAGGGAATGCTCAACTCGTTCCGCCAGACGCTGGCGGACGAGAGTTCGCTCGAACTGCCGACCGGCCCGTGGTGCCGCGCGCCGCTCAACTGCCTGCACATGCGGCGCTGCTTCGGCGAAGGTCCCGAACATCCGCTCGCCGAGCTGCCGAACCTGACCCGCTCGCAGGTCGAGGCCCTGCACCAGGAGGCGATCGAGGACCTCAGCCAGATCGCGATCGACCGCGAGGGCTTGAGCCCGATGCAGCGCCGGGTGATCAAGAGCATGCAGGTCGACGACCTGGTCGTGGAGCCGCGCGTGTTCGCCGAGCTGGCCGAATGCGACTACCCGATGCACTTCGTCTGGTTCGAGAACCTGCTCGAAGTGCTGCCGCGGTTCCCGCGCACGCGGCCGTGGCAGAAGGTGCCGTTCGCCTGGCACCGCATCCTGCTGAAGGGGCCGGGCACCGCCCCGGAACACGCCTCGTTCATCGCCGAGGGCAAGGAGGACCCGCGCCCGCGCTTCGTGCACACCCTGCTCGACGCGACGATCGGCGCGCACACGGTGTTCTTCTTCCCGCACGACGTCGAGGACCGGCTGCGCGAACTGGTCGAGGACCTGAGCGGTGAGGACAAGGCGCGTGCCCGCGCGCTGCTCAACGCGCCGTTCCTGGAGATGCAGGCGTTGCTGCGCAACGGCGCGTACCACCCGGCGTTCCGCGGCGAGTTCGACCTGCCCACCATCCACCGCGCGCTGGTGCCGGCGGCGACCTACGACGACCTCGAGCTGGACACCGCCGACGCGGTGGGTGCGGCGCTGCGCAAGATCGTCAACACGCGCACGCGCGCCACGACGCGCACCAAGCTGCAGGAAGGCGTCGCCGCGTGGATGCGCCGGCAGGCCGAGGGCATGCACGGCATCTGGCAACGCCTCCAGCAGGAGCGCAAGAAGTTGGTCCGCGTGTAGCGCGGAGTCAGGCGCCGCGCACGACCCGGTTGCGCGCGGCCTGCGCCATCGGGTGCGACTCGTCGATCACGATCACCGAGTACGGGTGGTCGGCGTACATGTTGTCGCGCTCCTCCACCCGGATCACCCCGCGGCTGCGCAGGTCGTTGATCAGCGCCCGCCGCTCGGGGTGGACGAGGTTGCTGAAGTGCTGGCTCATCGGCCCCTTGAGGAACGGCGAGAGCCAGATGTCCGGCGAGTCGTGCCGGATCTGCGCGCGCACCATCAGCTCCAGGCACTGGCGCAGCCGTTCCTCGTGCTCCTCGGGCGACACCGAACGCTGCGTCTTCCAGGTCACCGGGATGTGGCCGACGACGTTGGGCGCCTCGTCGCCGCGGACCTGCGGCGCCGGCGTCATGCCCTGCGCCTGCGCACTCGCCGCGTACTGCGCCGCCACGAGGTTCGCGACCGCCGACGCCGGGGCGGTCCGGGTGCGCGCCGCGGCCGGCTCCTCCTCGCTGCTGCCGTTGCCGTTGCCGCCGCTGCCGTTCGCGGCACCGTGGCCGTTGCCGTTGCCGTTGGCATGCATCGGGCCCGCGGGCGCATCCCCGACCTTCGCGGCGGACGACGCCTGCGCGCCCTTGTCGGTCTGCGGCCGCCACTTGATCAGGTCGAGCGCGTTCCAGAACCGCTCCAGGCCGACGCGCTCGCGCAGGTCCCCGCTCGTCGTGTCGGGGATGGCCACCACCACCAGCTCGCGGCCCTCTTCCAGCACCTGCCGGGCAAGCGGAATGAAGTCGCGGTCGCCGGAAACGATGACGATCAGCGGGATGTCGCTGCGCCGGAACACGACCCGCGCGGTGTCGAGCGCGAGCTGGATGTCGGCCGAGTTCTTCCCCGAATGGCTGATCAGGACGTACTGCGGGTCGAGGCCCATCAGCGCGAGGTCGTGTGCGACCTCGACTCCCGGGTAGGTGTCGAACGCCGCGTAGCTGCGGCCGAGCACCATCGGGTTGCCTTCCTCGCGCAAGCGGGCGAGCAGGCCTTCCAGGATCTGCAGGCTGCTTTCTCTGGTTCGTACTCCCGGGCCGTCCGTTCGGTTTTTCAGTGAAAGGAAGAGATTCTCAAAGTCGACGAAGACCGCTGCGTTCATCGGAGCGAGGCGACACTGACAATGTGATCGAGTTGCCAACCAGCGTTCCGCGCGCCGGTCTGCGGCAGACCATACCTCTGCACGGCACCGCCGACCAGTAGAGGCACGCGTCGCACCGCATCGCGCAAGGGGCGCGGCGGCCATGCCACGCGGCCGCCGCGGCAATGAAGGTCCGAGCGCAACGGAGCCGCAGCACCGCAGGCATCGCGTGACGAGCGGGGCGCGAACGCGTGCGTCCGGCGGAGTGCCGCGGCCACATCATCTCGTGGTCACGGCTGCCGTGTGCTCATCGTCCGGTGACCGGATGCCACGAGCCGGCGAGCGGAGGGCGATGCGGCAACGCGGGACGAGCCCGTGCGCCGCGCCGCGTCGAGCACCCCGCACCATCCGGCTGAGCCGCGCCGCCTTGCTGCTTGCCGCAGACCCGCGGCCGGCAGCACTCCCCCACCGCCCGCGCGTCGCGGACCGGCGGCGTCGCGCTCACGCGCCGGTCAGACCGAGCTGCCGCTCGGCGCCGACGTCTCGCGGGAACCGCTCGGCGCCGGCGGCGGCGTGCGCGGGCCGGGCGGCTGCAGGACGTTGGCGGCCGCTGCGGCCTCCACCACCGTGTCGTCCGGCGACAGGTAGGTGTAGCCCGCCAAGCTGCCCTCGTAGCGGCGCAGGAGGAGCGCGAACTTCTCCATGCGCAGCGTGCCGGCGCGCAGCGCCTTCTCCGCCGCCGCGCGCACGCGGCTCATCAGCTCCGGCTTGCTGTACTGCACGTAGCCGAGCACCTCGTTGACGGAGTCGCCCTCGACGACGCGTTCGAGCTGGTAGTTGCCCGCCTGGTCGAGGCTGACGTGGATCGCGGTCGTGTCGCCGAACAGGTTGTGCAGGTCGCCGAGGATCTCCTGGTAGG
>DATGPD010000184.1:0-9491 GCA_035305285.1 Planctomycetota bacterium | reverse complement strand
GAGCGGATGCGCCTGCATCGCATCGACCTGTCCCTGTGGCAGGGCATGCAGGCCTACCTGCAGGTCCACGACCTGCGCACCGCGGACCCGAGCGACGAGAACGACTACGGCCGGCCGGGGTGGGTCGCCGTGCGCCGCGTGTGGCTCAGCGACCGCGCCGAGGAGCTCGACTCCCGGGTGCGCCCGGCGTGCGTCGAGCTGCTCGGCGACCGCGAGCTGACCGGAGACGAGCTGGCGAGCGCGTACGCGCGCGCGGTCGAGGCCGCGGTCGCCGCCTGGCAACCGGACGAGCCCGACCCGCCCGCCGAACGCGCCGACCTGCTCGCCTTCCTGTCGCGCCACCGTCTGCTCGACGACACGCACGACGATCCGTTCCTGCGCCTCGTGCGCGGGGTGGACTCGGCCATCGCCGAAGCCGCCTGCGTCCCGGCGATGGCCGACGGCGACGGGCTCGACGAGCACGTGTTCGTGCGCGGCGACCACCGGGCGCCGGGGGAGGTCGTGCCGCGCGCCGGGCTGACCGCGCTCGACAGCGATCCCGACGCGTTCCGCGCGGGCAGCGGGCGCCTCGCGCTCGCGCGCGAACTGACCCGGCCCGACCACCCGCTCGTCCCGCGCGTGCTCGTCAACCGGGTGTGGCACCACCTGTTCGGACGCGGGCTCGTGCCCACGGTCGACAACTTCGGCGTGCTCGGCGAGCCGCCTTCGCACCCGGAGCTGCTCGACTGGCTCGCCGGCACGTTCGTCGACGACGGCTGGTCGCTGAAGCGCCTGCTGCGGCGTATCGTGCTGTCGCGCACCTACGCGATGGCGAGCGTGCACGACGACCCGCGCGCCGCGGAGGTCGATCCCGACCTCGCCCTCCTCCACCGCGCGCGCGTGCGTCGGCTCGACGGCGAGGCGCTGCGCGACGCGCTCCTCGTGCTCGCCGGGCGGCTGGACCGCAAGCTCGGCGGCGCGAGCGTGCCGGTGCACCTCACGCCGTTCCTCGACGGCCGCGGCCGTCCCGAGCGCAGCGGCCCGCTCGACGGCGCCGGCCGCCGCAGCCTGTACCAGGAGGTGCGGCGCAACTTCCTGAACCCCTGGTTCCTCGCGTTCGACACGCCGGTGCCGTTCTCGACCGTCGGCCGCCGCAACGTGTCGAACGTGCCGGCGCAGGCGCTCGCCCTGATGAACGACCCGTTCGTCGTCGAGCAGGCGCGGCGCTTCGCCGAGCGCATGCTGCGCGCCGGGCTGCCCGACCGCGGCGCGCGCGTCGCGGCGATGCTGCGCGAGGCGTGGGGCCGCGCGCCGGAACGCGCGGAGCTGGACGCCGCCGAGCAGTTCCTGCTCGATCAGGCGCAGGTGCACCGCGCCGACCTCGACGACGTGGCGCCGTGGGCCGACCTCGCGCACGCGCTGGTCAACGTCAAGGAGTTCGCCTTCCTGCGATGAGGACGAGGAGACGCCGATGACCGAACCGCTCGACCGCCGCCGCTTCCTGCGCGCCTGCGCCGGGATCGCCGCCTGCTCCGCCCCGATCGGCGAGACCGGCCTCCGCCTGCTCGTCCCCGCGCCCGCGCTGCCGCCCGGGCGCGGCACGCCGCACCACCCGCCGCGCGCGCGCAGCGTGATCTTCCTCTACATGGACGGCGGTCCCTCGCAGGTCGACACGTTCGACTACAAGCCCCGCCTGCAGCGCGAGCACGGCAAGCCGTTCGGCATGAAGATGGAGCCGACGCAGTTCAACGACAACGGCAACACGCTCGGCTCGCCGTGGCGCTTCGCGCAGCACGGCGCGAGCGGGCAGTGGATCAGCGAGCTGTTCCCCGCGCTCGCGCGCTGCGCCGACCGGCTCGCGATCGTGCGCTCGATGTCCGCGGACTTCTCCGAGCACACCAACGCGAACTACTTCCTGCACACCGGGGTCGGCATCCAGGGCAGGCCGAGCATGGGCGCATGGATCGGCTACGGCCTCGGCAGCGAGAGCGACGAGCTGCCGGCGCACGTCGTTTTGCACGGCGGCCTGATCCCGCCCGGCGGGCTCGACTGCTTCGGCAGCAGCTTCCTGCCCGCGACCTGGCAGGGCTCGGTGTTCCGCGCCGCGGAGGAGCCGGTCGCCAACGTGCAGCGCACGGAGCCCCGCGCCGAGCTGCAGCGCGGCAAGCTCGCGCTCGTGCAACGGCTCGACGCGCTCGCCGGCGAGCGCACCGGCCACGACGCGCAGGTGGCCGCGGCGATGCGCAACCAGGAGCTCGCCGAGCGCATGCAGCTCGCGGTCCCCGAGCTGATGCGCCTGCGCGACGAGAGTGCAGCGACGCACCGCCTGTACGGCCTCGACGACCCCGACCCGTACACCCGGGGCTACGGCGCACAGTGCCTCGCGGCGCGCCGCATGGTCGAGCGCGGCGTCCGCTTCATCGAGCTGACCTGCCCCAAGATCCCGCGCGTCGACCGCTGGGACCAGCACAGCAACCTCGCCCGCGACCACGCGCGCAACGCGCACGCCATCGACCAGCCGATCGCCGGCCTGATCACCGACCTCGCCGGCCGCGGTCTGCTCGACCAGACGCTGGTGGTGTGGACCGGCGAGTTCGGGCGCACGCCGTTCGCCCAGGGGCGCGACGGCCGCGACCACAACCCGTTCGCGTTCTCCGCGTGGCTGTGCGGCGGCGGCATCGCCGGCGGCGTGACCCACGGCGTGACCGACGACTACGGCTACAAGGTGGTCGCGGACCGCGTGACGGTCCACGACCTGCACGCGACGATCCTGCACCTGCTCGGGCTCGACCACACGCGTCTCACCTACCGGTTCGGCGGGCGCGACATCCGGTTGACAGACGTGTACGGCGAAGTCGTCCGCCCGATCCTGGCGTGAGGCGGACGCGGCGGCGACGCTGTCGGCGATGTCGCGACCGTCCTTGCTCCTCGCCCCGTTGCTCGCCGCCTGCGCCTCACCCTCGCTGCCCGAGGGAACCGGCCGCGGCCTGCTCAGCCACGACCGCACGCCGCCCGAGGGCGTGCCCGGCGTGCAGGCGCCGCGCTGGCAGCCCGGCGACCGGTTCGTGTTCCAGCGCGGCAACGTGCAGCGCCTCGTGTTCCACGTCGAGCCGCGCGACGACCGGCTCCTGCTCGTCGACGAGGGCAGCGGCGAGCGCCAGGTGCTGGCCACCGACCTCACCGACCTCGGGCACGAAGTGCTGGAGGACGGCGAGGCGCGCACCGCGGTCGCGCTCGCGCCCGGCGACGTCCGCTACCACTGGCCGCTGTGGGTCGGCAAGCGGTGGTCGTGCCACTTCCTGCGCAAGGTGCCGGGCCACCCGCCGCTGCCGCTGCTGGTCAGCTACGTGGTCGAGGCGGCCGAGCCGGTGACCACGCCCGCGGGGCGCTTCGAGACGTTACGCATCCTGCGCCGCGCGACGGTGGCCGCCGAGGGGACCTACCTGGAGCGCGCGAGTCTCGTGTGGTACGCGCCGGAAGCCGGGATCGAGGTGCGCCGCCTGGAGGACGGCATCCTCACCGAACTGGTCGAGCTGCACCGGCAATGACGGCGCTTCCGGCGAGCCGTCGGTCGGGCCCGGCGCGCGCGCGGCGCGCCGGGCACCCGGGATCACTTGTCGATGCGAATGAAGCCGGAGTCCGACATCAGCAGGCTCTTCATCCGGCCGTCGGTCCAGTTCTGCTTGTAGTGCTCGAAGCCGGTGCCCTTGCCGTCCCACGCGTCCTTGAACCAGAACGCGTACGCGTCGGTGACGAAGAAGTCGCCGATGCCCGCGCCGAACTTGGCCAGCGGGAACACGGGGACGATGTAGAGGACCGCGTTGAGCCAGGGGCTGTTGATGTAGACCTTCTGGTCCCAGTCGTCCACCGTGCGCGCGAGCTGGTGGGGACCGGACGCGCACGAGGTCAACGAGACGACGGCGGCGAGCGCGAGAGCACTTGCGAGTTTCTTCATGTGACGTTCTTGCGTGGACAGCGTCGCTTGCACGCGACGCGGCGAAGATCGCGGCGGCAATGTAGCTCGCGGTGCACGCGCGCATGAACGGTGAACATCGGAAAACCGCGCGGCATGTCCCGCCGCCGATCGCGTCCGCCCATGCGCGGCCACTGTCGCCGGCATCCGCGGCCCGCGCGTCGGCTACGTTGGGGCCGTATGCGCAGCAATCCCGGGAGCACCCCGGGCACGTGCGCCGATGAGTTCGATCCCCGAACGCGACGCCGCGCAGGCTGCACCAGGACGCGCGCCGCGGCTCGGCCCGCGCGACTTCGGCGACGCGCTGCTGTGCGCGGGCGCCGCGCTCGCGCTCGCCCTGCTCCTGGCACAGCGCACCTTCTACAAGATCGACGGGCACCTCTACCTCGCTCACGTACTCGACGGCGAGCGCTCGTACCCGCGGCACTTTCTGTACCTGCCGATGGTGTTCGCGGCGCGCGATGCCGGCGCGGTCTTCGGCCTGACCCTGTACGAGTCGGCCCGCGCCCTGAGCGCACTCGGGCTCGCCGTCTGGACGATGCTGGTCCACCTCGCGAGTCGCACCCTCGGCCTCACGCGCGGCGCGGCGCTCGCGGCGACCGCGTCGGCGGCCACGCTGCCGAGCGTCGTGTTCTTCGCGACGGTGGTCGAAGTGCACGGGCCGTTCCTGGCGTTCGCCGGCCTCGCCGCGCTCGCCGCGGCGGCGCTGGCCGCGCGGCCGGGCGCGGGTCGCGCCGCCGTGTTCGGCGCCGCCTGTGCGCTCGCGTTCGGCGCGCACTCGACCGGTGCGCTCCTGCCCGCGCTGTTCCTGCCGCTGCTGCTCCTCTACCCGCACCGGCCGCTGCGCGCGGGCATGGTGCCGGCAGTCGTGACCGCACTCGTGCTGGGCGCGGGCGTGCTCGCCGCGCCCCACCTGGCCGCGGCGCTCGGGCTGCACGTCGATCCCGCGCACGCCGCCGAGTTCGCCACCGACCGTGCCGGAACCAACCTGGCCGGCTGGTGGCGCTACCGCGCGACCCTGGTGCAGGAATGGCTCGTGCCGATGCTGCCGCTGAGCGTGCTCGCCCCGCTCGCGCTGGTGCGCCGCACGCTGCGCGCCCAGGCCGGGTGGTTGCTGGTCGCCGCGGCGGTGTACCTGTTCACCGCGGTGATGGTGCTCGGCGGCGAGGACGAACGCGGCGCCTACCTGCTGCCGTTCGCCTGGCCGCTCGCGCTGCTCGCGGTGCGCGCGCTGCCGCGCGGCGCGGTGGTCGTCGTCGTGTTCGTCCAGCTCGGCTTCGCGATCGCGGCGGTACGCCGGCACGAGGACCTCGACCGGACGCGGGGGCACGCCGAAGGCGCGCGCGCGCTCGCCGGCGGCGACGCGATCGCGCTCCTGGTCGGCGACGAGCTGGACCTTCAGGCGTACCTGCTGTGGCTGCCCGAGGCGGAGCGGGTCCCGTTGTTCGAGCTGGCCCGTCTGCCCGCCGAGGCGGCGCCCGCGGCCGCGACCCGCCTGCGCGAGCACGTCGACGATCTCCTGCGGCGCGACCGCGCCGTGCTCGTCTCCGACGCGGCATGCGCGCGGATCACGGCGTTCCCCGCGGTCACGCCGTGCGGCGAGGCGCTGCGCGCCGCGCTCGCGACCTACGACGGCGAGCGCAGCCGCCATCCGGGCTTCGCCGGCGTCCGCCTGCGCCCGCGCTGAGCATCGCGCTCCCGCGTCTCCGGTTGCGCGCTCCGCCCGGCGTCCACGATGATGCCGGCGTGAGCCGCACGCCGGCCGGCAACCTTCGCACGCTGCGTGCGAGCGACCTCGATCTGGAGCTGGAGCTGCCCTCCGCGACTCCGCGCGCCGTCGCGCTGTTCGTGCCCGGCCTGTTCGCGACGTCGCACTTCTTCCGCGTCGACGCGGTCGCCGGGCGCAGCATCGCGCGCATCCTGCGCGAGGACCGGCACTTCATCGTCGCGCATTACGACCCGCGTGGGCTCGGTCGCAACCGCGCCCGCCGGCACGGACACATCGACTTCGCCGCGCGCGTCGCCGACCTGCGCGCGGCGGTCGCCGCGGTCAGCTCGGCGCACGCCGGCCTGCCCCTGTTCCTGCTCGGACACAGCTTCGGCGGCACGACGATCTACGCGCTGCTCGGTCTCGGGGTTGCGAGCGTCCGCGGCGTGATCACGGTCGGCTCGCCGGCCCGGCTCGTCCCGCGCCGGCCGCCGTGGGAGAAGCTGTTCACGCCCGCCACCGCGCAGCTCGTCGAGCAGGTCGCGCGCGAGGACTGGGTCGACCTCGCCGCATTCTCCTTCGTGCAGAACCGCATCTACTCCGGCTCCGGGAACTGGCGGTCGCTGTCCCTCGGCGCGGTGCGCTGCCTGCTGCGCGCGACGGCGCACTGCCGGGTGGCGGCGGCGCTCGGCGCGCGCAGCGGGATGCTCGCGAGCATGGTGTTCCGCACCGGCCCGCGCGCGGAGGACCGCGACTTCACCGGGCGCGACCTGCAGGCGCTCCTGCGCGCGCGCGCGCTCGAGCGCGAGAGCGCGCCCCTCCTGCAGCAGCTCCTGGCGTGGGGGCAGCGGGGCGGCGCCATCGCCCTGCCGCAGGGACCGAGCCTCGCCGCGATCAGCACGCGCGTCACCATCCCGACGCTCGTCGCGTTCTCGCCCGCCGACGACATGGTGCGCCCCGAGGAGGTGTGCGCCTTCGACGGTCCGGCGGTCGCGACCATCGAGGTCGGCAGGTGCGGGCACGGCGGGTTCTTCTTCAAGCCCGGCCCGCGCGACGTCCTGCTCGCGAACATCGAGAGCTTCCTGGACGACCATGCCTGACGGCCCGGTCGACGACGCGCGAAGGTCCGCGGCCGCCCCCGAGATCGCCCTGCTGTGCAACCCGGCGGCCGGCGGCGGACGCACCGCGGCGCGCGTGCGCGCGGCGTTCGCACGCGTGTTCGGCGGCGGCGCCCCGGTGCTCGCCACGCCGGATCCGCGCGGCGGCGCGCCCGCACCGGACGGCGCGCTGCGCGCGCTGCCCGACAACGCGGTGCTGGTCGTCGCCGGCGGTGACGGCACGCTGCACGCGGCGCTCAACCTGCTCGAAGCGGCGCGCGGTGACCGCCCGTGGCCGCGCCTCGCGCACCTGCCGGCCGGGTCGGCGAACGACGGCGCGCGCGCGCTCGCGCAGCTCACCGGGAGGGGACACGACGGCGACTTCGAGGTCGCGCTGCGCGCGATCGCGGCGCGCGTCGCGTGCAACGACCCCGGTCGCCCGGCCGACGTCGGCTTCGTGCGCGGCGCGGGCACGCGCCGGCTGTTCGCCAACTTCGCCGCCGCGGGCAGCCCGGCGGACTGGGCAGCGCTGTCGGCGCGGCCCCTGGTCGCCGGCCTGAAGCGAGTGAGCGTGCGCCTCGCGTACGGCGCGTGCAACCTGTGGGTCATCGCGCAGCGCCGCATCCATCGACTCGAAGTCGGACTGGACCAGGAGCCGCCCGCGGCCCGCCCGGTGTTCGCCTGGTTCGCGGCCAAGGCACGTTTCCTCGGCGGCGGCCTCGACCTGGGTCCGGCCGTGCGCCTCGACTCGGGCGCGCTGCACGTCGTCACGATCGACCCCGCGCCGCGGCGGACGCTCCTGCGCCTCCTGCACGAGAGCAAGCGCGGCCTGCCGCCGGCCTCGGTCGCCGTGCGCGCCGCACACCTGCACCTTCCCGCTCCGGGGCGCTTGAACCTCGACGGGGAGAACGTCGACTTCGGCGGGGTGGCGTCGGTCGAGGTCGGGATCCTGCCCGGGCGCGCGCGCTGGCTGTAGCAGTCCGCCGAAAGCGGCGGGCCTGCCCGACACGCCCGCCCGGCCCCACCACGTCCCCTTCTTCCGCCGCGCGCGCGACCGTGCCGTCCCAGCGCGCGGACGCGCGCACAGCTCGCCCGCGTCGTGGGGAAAGCTGCTACGGCGCTGGTAGGAGACGACGGAGGGCATCCATTCTGGATCGGGGTTGCGGCGCCAACCGCACCCCGACTCCTTCCCTCAGGTTCGACTGCCAGACTCTTCCATGCACATCTCGCTCAGGCCCAGGCTGTCGTTGCTCGGACTGCTGACCGTGACCGCCGCTCTCGGAGCGCAGCCCCCGTCGCCGTGGACGGTGCTGCAGGTTCCCGGCGGCGTCGCCCCGGCGAACATCCGGCAGATCGGAAAGGTCATCACCTACGTCGACCAGAACCAGGTGCACGCCTACTCGGCGTTCACGCACCGCTTCGTCGCCGTGCCGACGTCCGGCAGCCCGGTCGTGCGCGTTGCGAACGACCTGGCCCTCGTGCAGGACGGACTGCAGTGGCACGCGTTCGCCGCGTACACGGGGCAATGGTCGAGCGTCACGCTCAGTTCGGTCGCGACCGTGCTCAACCCGACGACGCAGCAGAACGACTCCATCTGGTTGATCCAGGACGGGAACGATCTGTGGGCGTTCACCGCGTTCCGCGGGAGCTGGATCCGCCTGACGGTCCCGCCCTCGGCGCTGGTGCAGACCGAGCGCCACGTCGCGATCGTGGTCGACGGGACGACGCTGCACGGCCTGTCGGCGCTGCACGGCACGTGGGTGACCACGACGGCGGCGGCGCAGCCGCTCCTGTTCCGCGCGCGCGGGACTGCCGCCCTCGCCGCGACCAGCACCACGGCGTACGGCTTCTCCGCCCTGTCGAACGCGTGGACCACCGCCCCCACGCCCGGTCCGAACGCGCAGATCGTCGCGCACGACGACGTGCAGGTGCTCTCCGACCAGGGCAATTACCTCGGCTTCAGCGGGCTGCGCGGCACGTTCGCGTCCGCGGCGCTGGGCAACGTGTCGACGCAGCTCGGCGAGACGGTGTGTTATGCGACCGACGGCGGCTCGGGTCACTTCGTGTACTCGGCGGTCACCGGCACGTGGACCACGCTGCCGACGACCACCGGCTCGGTCACCACGCACGTCGAGAGCAACAGCGTGCTCGTGGCGGCGTCCGACCGGGTGCACGCCTTCAGCGCGATGACCGGTACGGTGGCGACGGCGCTGGTCTCGCCGAGCCTGGTGCAGGTGGCGCGCTCGATCGCCGCGCTCACCGACACGAACGGCGGGATCAAGTTCTTCAGCGCCATCCTCGGCGCCTGGATCGACGCGCCCGCGGGAAGCGCCTCGGCGGAGGTCTCCGACGTCGCCGGGTTCGTGCGCACCGCGACCGGGGTCTCGGCGTTCTCGTCGCGCACCGGTCGCTTCACGCCGCTCGCCGTGGGCCCCGCGGCGACGACGACCATCGCCCCCGGCAACGCGGTGCAGGCGGTGGTGGAGCCCTCGACATTCCACGTGTTCGACCCGCGGCGCGAGCGCTGGCTGTCCGCTCCGCTGCAGAGCACCCCCACCATCGGAACGCACCGCACCACGCTGATGGTGCTCGACGGCAACCGCGCGTGGGGTTACGGCTCGTTCAGCGCGCGTCTGACCCCGATCGACCTGCCGACCTTCGGCAGCATCGTGCGGCCCAACTCGGAGAGCGGCTCGATCGACGTCGGCAGCGCGATCTTCGCGCACAGCTCGTC
>DATGPD010000183.1:0-5831 GCA_035305285.1 Planctomycetota bacterium | reverse complement strand
TCGCCCCGCCGCCTTCGCCCGAGAAGTGCAGCCCGCTGCCGACCACCACCATGCCGATCCCGAACAGCGCGGTCATCGCGTAGGCGGCGGCGAGGTCGAGCCGGCACAGCGGCAGGTCTTCCGGTCCGGTGCGTCCTTTCGCCGCGATCCAGTAGCCGTAGCACAGCATGGTCACCGTGCCGCCGATCCCGCCGATGAGCGCGATCGCCCAGCTCGCGCCCTCGCCGCCCGGCACCGCGGGCACGAACAGGCCGCGCAGCACGGCCGACCAGTCCGGCGCCAGCGCGATCGCGCAGCCGACCACCGCGAACGCCATCGCCGCCGTGCACGCAGCCATCGCGCGCTCGAACCAGGCGAACCCGCCGCGCCGCACGAGCCACAGCCCCGCGAGGCTGGCCGCCGCGCCGTAGAGGATCTTGTCGTGCACCGGGTCGGCGAGCAGCGGGGCGCAGGCGTGCAGCACGACGCCGCTCGCGCTCATCAGCGCCGCGGCCACCAGGAACATCCAGGCGACGAAGTACGCGGCGAGCACGACGCCGAGCGCGCGCGGCACGCGGCGGAGGGCGGCGTGCAGGACGCTCTCGCCGGCGGCGAGCTGGCAGCGCGCAATGCCTTCCGTCAGCAGGAACTTCATCGCGCAGCCGAGCACGATCGCCCACAGCAGCGCGACGCCGGTCGCGCTGCCGGCGAGCGCCGAGGTGGCGAGGTCGCCGGCGCCGACGCCGGTCGCTGCGACGAGCATCCCGGGGACGAACGCGCGCAGACCGCCGCGGGTCACTTGCCCGACCCGACCGGAAGCTCGAAGCGCACCCGCACGGCGGCCAGTTCGGCGGCGGTCGGCGTGCCGCGGTCCCAGGCGAGGTACGGCAGGATGCGCAGCGGACCCGTGGGCGTGAGGCCGAGGCGCGCGGCGTGCTCGGTGACCGCGCGGGTCCCGGCGGCGCACGACGCGTCGAATTCCGCCTTGCCGCGCACCAGCACGAGGGCGCGCTGCGCAGCGCGCTGCTGGATCGACTCGCCGGCGCGCGGCGTGAGCGGGGTGTCCGCACCCGCAGCCGCGGCGAACGGCACGCCGATCCGGCCGCGATCGCCCTCGGTGAACAGGAACGGCAAGCCCGCGTTCGTGCGCCCCCGTGCCTCGAGCCAGTGTGCCGCCGCGACGATCCGCTCGACGCGGCCCGGCCAGTCGCCGGGGTCGTCGAGCACCAGCACGGTCCTGGCTTCGAGGTCGACGAGCTCGGGCGTCTCGTCCGCTGCGCGGGGCAGCACGCGCGTCGCCGGCGAAGGCGCGCCCGGCGCGGCGAACACCTGCGGCGCGAACGTCACACCCTGCGCGAGCAGGGTGAGGTGGCAGCGGCCGAGCACGTCCAGCTCGACGTCGGCGGGCAGCTCGGT
Source organism: Planctomycetota bacterium (assembly GCA_035305285.1). Lineage (GTDB taxonomy): Bacteria > Planctomycetota > UBA1135 > UBA1135 > UBA2386 > DATGPD01. The sequence continues at coordinate 4,436 of DATGPD010000183.1, read as the reverse complement.
GACGCCGGTCGACAGCCAGGAGACGAAGCGCACGGTGCCGGGTGGGCCGGCGAGAACCAGCGGCAGGCGCGTCGGTGCGAGGCGGAGCTGCCACTGCGCGCCGTCGGCGAGGCGCAGCACGAACTCGTCGGCGCTCGGGCGCTGGACGTCGACCGCCGCGTACAGCGGCGCGAGGTAGGCGGCGGCCACGAGGTCGCGCAGGCGGACGAGGTCGGCGCGGGCAGCGTCGTCGAGCGGTTGCGCCGCGCCGTCCGGCAGCGTTCGCCATGCGCCGTCGCTGCCCAGCACCTCGCTACCGCCGCCCGCCGCGCGCACGCGCACGTGCGGGCCGGCGAGGTCGATCGTGCGCAGTAGGCCGGTGCGATCGCCCTCGCGCAGCTCGACCGTGATCCGATCGAGGCTGCCGCGCAGCGTGCCGTGGCAGCGGGCGAGCACCGCGTCGATCGCGGCGCGCGGTTCGTCGGGCAGGGGTGGCGCGGCGTCGCCGCCGCACGCCGCGGCGAGCGTCGCGGCGGCGAGGGCGGCGTGCGTCTTCAGTCGCCGCCGCGTTCGAACACCTTGCGCCACGCCGCGACGTCGTAATAGCGGTCGATGCCGCCGGCAAGCTCCTGCAGCGCCTTGCGCGCGGCGAGGCGCACGTTGTCGTTGGTCTCCGCCGGACCGAGCAGGCCGAGCAGGGTGGGAACGCTGCTCGTGTTCTTCATCCGGCCCATCGCGATCGCCGCGGCGGAACGCACCATGGCGTGTGGGTGGCTGGCGAACTTCTCGGCGTAATGCGCGTACGCCGGGTTGCGGCGGAGGCCGAGTCCGCGCAGGGCGTGCACCTGGATGCCGCTGTCCTCGGAGTCGAGCGGCTTGGCGAGCACGGCCTCCCAGTAGGGCTCGATCGCCTCCGGCTTGAAGGTGTGCTCCTGCAGCTTCACCAGGGCGAGGGAGGCGTTGCGCCGCACGTCCACCGGCTTCTTGGCGTCGGTCATGATCTCGCCGAGCACGCCGGGGGGAGTGTTGGGCTCGTGCAGCACCGCGAGGCCGAACAAGGCGGCCGTCGCGATCAGCGGATCGTCGTCGCGCGCGCCGTTGAGCAGCGTGTCGAGCGCTTCCTGGCGCCCGGAGAAACCCAGTGCGGCGAGCGAGATCGCGCGCTGCGCCGGGAGGTCGCGGCGGTCGGCGGTGGCGAGCAGGCGCGGCAGGTGCCGGTCGACCATGCCGCGCAGGTACTGTTCGAGCTTCTCGCGCAGCCGGTCGGAGGAGCTCAGCTCGGTGGTCAGCCACGCCGAGGCGTACTTGTCGATCGCCTGGTCGATCTTGATCAGGTCGCCTTCGAAGCTCTGCCGGCCCTTCTCCTCTTCGATCGCCCGCCGCCGCTCGAGGAATTCGGCCTCGATCGCGGGGTCGTACTGAGGTTCGGGGGCCGAGCCGCAGCCGGCCGCCACGAGGCCCAGCAGCATTGCGGCACCCGGCCGCAGCAGGGTCGGAGTCATGCGGGTCCTGAGAGGGCGGCAAGGGTAGCTTCCTTCCCGGCGGATGCCATCAATCCTCCGGCGCCGGCCGGCGGTGATGGTCACCAGAGTCCCGCATGCCACGCGCCACGGTCGAGATCCGGAGCTTCCGTCCCGGCGACGAGGACGCCGTCCTTGCGTTCCACAACGCGGCGTTCCCCGAGCACCCGCCGCGCAGCCGCGCGCACTTTGATTGGAAGTTCACGCGCAACCCCGCCGGTCCGGCGGAGATGGCGCTCGCGTTCGACGGCGATCGCTGCGTCGCGGTGTACGCCGGCATGCCGATCCGTTGCGTGCTGCGCGGCAAGCCGGTGCTCGCCGCCCTGCACACCGACGTGGCGGTCGCGCCCGATCTGCGCCGCGGCCTCGCCGGAAGCCGGCTCGTGATCGAGGTGGGCAAGGAGTACACGCGCCGCTTCATCGCCGGCCGGAAGCCGATCGAATGGGGCTACCCCGAGCCCGCGTTGCAGCGGGTCGTCGTGCGCCACCTCCAGGTCGGCGTGTTGCGCGACGTGTGCTGGCTCGTGCGGCGCGCGACGGACATCCCTCCGGCGCGCTCGGCGATCGAGGCGGCAGCGGTCACCGCGATCCCCGCCGACGTCGACGAGCTGTGGGCCCGCTGTGCCGCGACGTTCGGTGCTGCGACGGTGCGCGACGCCGCCTACCTGCACTGGCGCTACCTCGCCCATCCCGACGTCGCCTACACCGTGGTCGAGGCGCGTGCCGGGGGGCGATTGCGCGGGCTCGCGGTGCTGCGCGAGGGCGGGATCGATCCGCGTCTGTTCGCGATCATGGACTGGCTCGTGGCGGACGACGACCGGGACGCCGAGGCCGCACTGCTCGCGTTCGCCGCGGCGTCCGCCCGCGCGCGCGAGCGTGCCTACGTGGGTGCGTTCGTCCCGCTCGCGCTGCCGCTCGCGCGACGCTGGCAGGAGGAGCTCGGTTTCCTCGTGCACTACACGCCGTTCCAGGAGTGCTACCGGGCGTGGGGCCCGGACCTCGGGCGGCGCTGGCTGGCCGAGCACTGGTACCAGACCGGGGGTGACATCGACTTCTTCTGACCGCTTCTCTGCGGACAGCGCCGCGGCGGGGCGGCGGTCAGCGGCGGCGGAACACGAGCATCTCGTACCCGAGGTAGCCGTCGGTGAACGCGCGCTGCATGCCGCCGACGTGCGCGCGGATCTGGTCGAGGTCGGCGGCGACCGAGGCCGCGTCGCGGCCGCCGTCCACGGTGAAGAACTCGATCGCCGCGGCGCGTCCGGCGCCGAGCCCGGCGTGCAGGCAGGCGAGGGTCGGTTCGACCTCGCGGGTCCGGTCGGCGTAGCTCTCCAGCGTGAAGCCACGCTCCTGCGCAGCCGCCGCCGCGCGGTGGCGGGCGTGGTACGGCACGATCGCCGGATCGAACTCGCCGTCGACGCACACGTCGTGCACCACCAGCCGGCCGCCCGGACAGAGGACCTCGGCGCAGCGGGCGAAGAACTCGTCGAGCGCGGGAAAGTGCTGCAGCACCTCGATCGCGACCGCCGCCTCGAAATGCGTCGGCGCGCCGGCGGCAAAGCGCTGCAGTGTGCACGCGGCGAAGCGCACCGACGCGCCGCGCGCGCGGGCCGTGTGGCGCGCGTAGTCCACCGCGTCGGCGCACGGGTCGATCGCGACCACGTCGGCGCCGGTCCGCGCGAGGAGCATGCTCGTGCCGCCGAGGCCGCACCCGATGTCGACCACCGATGTCGCGCCGGTGATGCACGCGACTGCGGCGGCCGCCATGCGTTCCTGCGCCGCGGCGAGTCCGCCGTCGGGGCGCGCGAACAGGCCGAAGTGGTAGTGGCCCGAGCGGAACGCGAACTTCAGGATGTGCAGCGGCTGGCCGAGCGCGCGCAGCAGGGCCGCCGTCTCACCGGTGGCTGCTCCGGGCCGGTCTTCACGCACGAGGTGATTGCGCATGGAATCCCCTGACGACACGGCGGCCCATTGCGAACGTCGTGTCGGCGTTTCACGATTCCGTGGGCGCCCCGCGTTCCGCGGTTGCGCACGACCGACCTCGAACGTTCGCAAAGAACTGCCGTCGATGGACGGCGACTGGGTCGAGCCGGTCTGCAGGACAGCGTCGCGAGGATCGGCCCGCTCCTTCCGAGGCGGAACCGCATTGCGGAGCCGCAAAGGAAAGAGGGCGACATCATAGCGAGCCGACGTTTCGCTCGGCGGTCGACCGGGCGCCGCCCAGCGCGGAGGACCGTGCAGCGCAACCAGGACGGTCGGAGCGATGACTGCACCGGCGGCCGCGAGTGCCCGCAATGGACCGTCGAGCGGGCGCGAGACCCGTACGCAATCCGCGCCGGAGACCGAGGAGGACCGTCCGCCTGCCGGCGATCCCGTCGAAACTCCGGCGCCCCCGCACCCCGCGCGGCGGTACGAGCCCCGCTGCGGGCGTCTCGCGCCGCGGACGAAGCTCGCCTCGCCGCCGATCGGAGGCGACGATGGGCGCGAAGTCGCGCGCCATGGCAGATCGTGATCGACCGTTCGTCCACCGCCTCCGCGTCCGCTACTGCGAGACCGACCGGATGGGGGTCGCGCACCACGGCAGCTACGTCGACTGGCTGGAGGAGGCGCGGACCGAGTGGCTGCGCGCGCGCGGCCGCACGTACCGGGAGATGGAGGACAGCGGGACGCTCCTCCAGGTCGTCGCCCTGCACGTCGACTACCGCCGCTCGGTGACCTACGACGACGAGGTCGAGATCGAAGTCGACACCGCGGAACGCGGGCCGGCCTCGATCACCATCGCCTACACGCTGCGCCGCCCGGGCACGAGCGAGCCGATCGCGACCGCGACCACGCGGCTCGCGTGCGTCGACCGGCAGGGCAGGATCCGCCGCCTGCCCGAAGACCTGTAGCCGTCAGGAGAGGCTGCCCGCAACGCGAAGCGCGCCAGGTGGCTGCGTC
>DATGPD010000182.1:0-3346 GCA_035305285.1 Planctomycetota bacterium | reverse complement strand
GTCGAACCCGCGCGCGAACCCGTCGCCGCGCACGCGGCGCTCCAGCTCGAGGACGCGGGCGCCGAGCGACCAGCGCCACGCGCCGTCGTCGTCGTTCAGGCGCAGGTGCGCGCCGGGGCCGCGCAGGGTGCTGGACGACACGAAGTCTTCGCTCTCGATCGCGCCCGGGTTGCTCGGCGCCGGGCGCTCGTAGTGGAAGCCGTCGACGTCGGCGTGCGCGCGGTACTCGACCCCGGCCCGCACCTGGACGCCGGACACGCGCGTCAGCACGCCGACCTCCCACAGGTCGGCGTCGTGGTCGCGCGGGCTGCGCACGCCGGTCACCGTGGACTGCGGGTTCACGTTGCGGTTGCCGATCCGGTTGGTCAGCCAGAACCCGTTTTGCAGACGGCGGGTGAACGACGCGGTGGCCTCCGTGTGCTCGGCGAGGGGGACGCGCAGGTCGAAGCCCCATTCCTGGGCGCGCACGTCGACGCGGTGGAAGTCGCCGCGTGCGCGGTAGACGAACGAGTCGCGCGCGAACCGTCCCTTGAGACCGGTGCCGCCGTCGTCGGCCAGCTCACCGCGCAACCGCATCCACGGATCGCCGAGGCCGGTCAACGTGAGGCGCGCGCGGTCGATCAGCGCGTCGCCGCGCGCGTCGGCACGGAGCTCCAGGTCGGTGAGCCGCGGGCCGTCGTCGAGGTGGACGTCGGTGTCGTAGCGCTCATGCGAGCCGAGCACGTCGACGAACCGCCAGCCGAAGGTCGCTGCCGCGCCGAGGTCGTAGCCGAACGGCGGCAGGTCGCGCAGCTCGTGGATCGGCGGCGGCGGGACCGCGGGGACCGCCGGCTCCCGGACGGACGGCTCCGGCACGCGATCGAGCTGCGCGTGCCAGGGGTGCGCGCCCTCTGCGACGGCGAGGTGGCGTCCGGGGTGGCACGCCGCGCACGCGTCGGCGCGCACCGCGCCCGGCCGCACGAGCGGCAAGGTCGGGTCGATCGCGCTCGCGACGTGTTCCGCCTGTTCGCCGTGGCAGACGGTGCATGCGCGGTCTTTGGTCCCGGGTGCACTGCGCAGGCCCGCGTGCACCGAGTATGTCAGCGCCTTGGCCGCGGCCGGGTGGCACACCGCGCAGCCGGAATCGCGCGGCGTGGCCGCCCGCGGGCGGTCGGGCGCGGAGATGCGCGGCGCCAGGACGGCCACGAAGGGGAGCGCCGCGGCCAGCGCCGCGGCGAGCGAGCGAGCACCGGCCATCAGCGGAACAGGAAGCGGGAGTGGTTGCTGCCGTGCACCTCGGTGTGGCAGGCGAGGCAGTTGGTGAACACCGCCCCCTGGGTCTGGTCATGGAACGACGGGAAGTCGCCGTGGCACTGCAGGCAGTTCTGCTGCGAATTGTGCTGGCGCAGCAGCCGCTTGTTGGTGGAGCCGTGCGGCAGGTGGCACACCGTGCACCCGTCGCTGCGCGACGCCTGGTGCGGGAACACGAACGGCCCGCGGTACTGCGTGTGGCAGCGCACGCAGCGTTCCTGGCGCAGCTCCAGGTCGCGGACCTTGTCGCGCGCACCGTGCGGGTCGTGGCAGTCGCTGCAGTCGACCGCGTGCTCGGGCACCGGGTGGCGGTTCGGGAGGCGGAACTCGGCGGCGACGGCCTGGTGGCAGCTCGCGCACCTGCCTTCGGCGTCGCGTCGGGTGTGGCCGCGCTCGCTGACCAGCGAGTGGCACGACGTGCAGCCCACGTCGTGGCGCGCGTGGCTGCCCGCGTGCCAGGCGGCGAGCGCGGGCTCCTGCTCGTGGCAGCGGGCGCACAGGCGGTGCTCGTGCGCCGCGCCCCCGCGGACCGGCACGAGCGCGTCGCGCCGCCCGCCCGCCGCGGCGTGCGCTTCCGCGCCCTCGTGGCAGGCCGCGCAGCCGGCGCTCAGCGGCACGTCGGCCGCCATCAACGTCCGGTGCACGGTGCCGTGCCGGCCCTTCAGCGCCGGCTCGTGGCAGCGCGCGCAGGTCGCGTTCGTCGCCCCGTCCCGGCTCGCGAGCACGGCGTCGATCGGCGCGCCGTCGAGCGCGCCGGTGCGCGCCGGTCGCCCGGGTGCGGGCGCGTGGATGGTGTGGCAGGTCGTGCAGGTGAGGCCGGCGGACAGGAGCGGCTTGCGCCGGTCCCGCCAGTGGAACTCGATCGGATCGACCTCCTCGTGGCAGGAACGGCACGTGCTCACGCCGTCGCCCGCCCGGTCGGGGCGGGTGATCAGCCGCGCGATGCCGCCGGTCTCCGCGTGCAGCGAGCCGGGCCCGTGGCAGGTCTCGCACCCGGCGGCGTCGCGCGCCGCGGCGAGGTGGGCGTGGACGCTCCGCGCCAGGAGCTGGTCGCGCAGCGGGTGGCACTCGAGGCACTTCGGCGCTCCGGTCGGCTGCGCGCCGCCGTGCGCCGCGAGCGCACGGCGCGTGTGGAAGGCGAGGCCGTCGTGCGGCGGCGCCTCCGGCTTCTCGACGTGGACCCGATGGCAGCTCGTGCAGGTCTTGCCCGCGGCGAGGAACCCCTCGAGGTCGCCGCCGTGCGCGCGCACCGCTTCGGCGTGGCAGCGCCCGCACACCGCGACCACGCCGCGCCCGAGGTCGGGCGGGTGCGTGATGAGCCTGTAGTCGTTGTCCTCGTCCCTGGCGTGCGCGTCGCCCGGGCCGTGGCAGGTCTCGCACGCGTGCAGGTGGCGCGCCTGCACGACCGGCGCGTGCACGCCGGCGTGGATCGCGGCGTGCTGTTCCTCGTGGCACTCCTTGCACACCGCTTCGCCCGCGTACGTGCCCGCGCGCGGGAACGGAGCGGTCCTGTCCTGCGCCGGCGGCCCGGCGTGTTCGCCGGTTCCGTGGCCACCGAGCGCGACGAGCATGGGAGTGAGCAGCACGATCGCGCGCAGCGCGCCGTGCGCCCGTCGTCGAGCGCAGGTCTGCATGGGGCCGGCAGAGTAGCGGGCCGCCGCTTCGCGCAAGCCTCCTCCTGCAGCAGTCGCTCCGGTTCCGTGCGGAATGCAGACGCGGGCGGCTGCCGCGTGTTCGTGTCCCGGTCAGGGGGCGGACGCGGTGGCCGGCACTCGCTGCGGCGACGAGAGCAGAGGCGGAGGTGCCCGGCGCAGGCGGCGCGCGGTCATGACCACCACCAGTACCGTGACGGCGAGCGCGCCGGCCGTGCAGATCCAGGCCGCCGGCGACATCACCTCGCGCGAGAAGCCGGGACTGCACACGAACCCGCTCAAGATGATCCACGCGCCTTCACCCCAGAGCGCGACGAGCGCCGGCAACGCCCAGCGCGGCGTGCGGTCGGCCCACCCCGGCGCGGCGAGCGCGATCAAGGCGACGCTGAGCGGCTCCAGGCTGT
>DATGPD010000181.1:0-2072 GCA_035305285.1 Planctomycetota bacterium | reverse complement strand
GACCTGCCGTGCATGGACGACGACGACCTGCGCCGCGGACGGCCGACGCTGCACAAGGCATTCGGCGAGGCGACTGCGGTGCTCGCCGGCGACGCGCTGCTGACCCTGGCGTTCGAGGTGGTCGCGGAAGGCGGGGCGGAGGCGGTCCGCGCGCTCGCCCGTGCCGCCGGCGCGCTCGGCATGGTCGGCGGACAGCAGGCCGACATGGCGGCCGAGCGCGGGCGCGGCGCGCGCACGCTCGACGAAGTGCGCTGGATCCACGACCACAAGACCGGCGCGCTGATCCGCGCGTCGGTCGAGGTCGGCGCACTCGCCGGCGGCGGCGACCTCGGCGCGCTGCCCGTCCTGCGCGAGTTCGCGACCCTGATCGGGCGCGCATTCCAGATCGCCGACGACTGTCTCGACGTCGACGGCTCGGCGCTCGCGCTCGGCAAGAACACGGGCCAGGACGCGGCCGCGGGCAAGCTTACCTGGCCGGCGATCGCCGGCGTCGCGGCCGGTCGGGCGGAGGCGCGGCGGCTCGCCGACGAGGCCGCGGCGCTGGCATCCGCGGCCTGTGCGGCGCTGCGCGGGGATCCGGCCCTGGATTCGACCGTCGGCCTGCTGCAAGATCTGGCGGCTTTCGCCGTACATCGAGAGGCCTAGTCTTGGACAGCGCGGACCTTCCGCCCCGCACCCCTCTGCTCGATTCGATCGACTCGCCCGCGGACCTCAAGCGTCTGCCGCCGGAGAGCCTGACCGCACTGGCCGAGGAGGTGCGCGCCCGGATCCTGCACACGATCCAGACCACCGGCGGCCACCTCGGCTCGGGGATGGGGGTCGTCGAGCTGACGATCGCCCTGCACTACCTGTTCGACTTCCACGTCGACCGCCTCGTGTTCGACGTCGGGCACCAGGCGTATCCGCACAAGCTGCTCACCGGGCGCAAGGACCGCTTCCACACGATCCGGCAGAAGGGCGGGCTGTCCGGGTTCACCAACCGGTTCGAGTCGGAGTACGACGTCTACACGATGGGCCACGCCGGCACCGCCGCGTCGGCGGCGCTCGGCATCTCGGTCGGCGACCGCCTGCTCGGCCGCAAGCGGCACGTGGTCGCGGTGGTCGGCGACGCGGCGATGGGTTGCGGCGTGGCGTTCGAGGCGCTCAACCACGGCGGGTCGCTCGACAACGACCGGCTGCTGGTGATCCTCAACGACAACCGCTGGTCGATCGCGCAGACCGTCGGCGCGCTGTCGCGCTACCTCAACCGCCTGCGTAGCGGCCCGCTCTACAACCAGGCGAAGAAGACCCTGCACAACCTGCTGCAGTCGATCCCGCTGATCGGCAAGGACATCGACGACCGGCTGGAGGCGGGGGTGCAGAGCCTGCGCAACATCCTCGCGCCGGCCTCGGTGTTCGACGAGCTGGGCTGCCGCTACTTCGGCCCGGTCGACGGGCACGACGTCGGCGAACTGCTCACCGTGCTGCAGCGCGTGAAGGACATGGACGGCGTCGTCCTCCTGCACGTGCGTACCGAGAAGGGCCGCGGCGTGCCGGGCTCGGAGACCAAGTACGACCGCGCGCACGCCGCCAAGCCGAAGCCCAAGACCGCGCCCGTCCAGGTGCCGGCCGAGCCCCAGGTCGTGCTCCCGGCGAAGAGCAAGAAGACCGCGGCGGCGTGGACCGACTGGTTCGCCGAGTCGGTCGAAGGACTCGCGGCGCAGGACGCGCGCGTCGTCGCGATCACCGCGGCGATGCCGGACGGCACCGGCCTGCTGCGCTTCCGCGACCGGTTCCCCGACCGCTTCGTCGACGCCGGCATCGCCGAGCAGCATGCGGTCGCGTTCGCTTCGGGACTCGCGACCGCGGGCCTGCGCCCGGTCGTGGCGATCTACTCGACGTTCCTCCAGCGCGCCTACGACCAGGTGTTCCAGGAGGTCCTGATCCAGGACGTGCCGGTGCTGTTCTGCATGGATCGCGCCGGGATCGCCGGCGAGGACGGCTGCACGCACAACGGCCTGTTCGACATCGCCTTCCTGCGCACGATGCCGAACATCGTCCTGATGGCGCCGAAGGACGGGCCCGAGCTGCGC
>DATGPD010000180.1:0-2277 GCA_035305285.1 Planctomycetota bacterium | reverse complement strand
GCGCAGGCGCACGCCGTCGAAGTCGAGGCGCGAGCCGTCGACGAAGTCGCGGATCAGGTTCTCGATGTGCTTAACCGCGGCGAGGCTGTTCTCGACGCCGGTGCGCAGGAGCCCGTCGACCGGGCCGCACATGCCCTTGGCCACCGACGCGAGGAACAGCTTGATCCCGGCGATCGGCTGCTTGATGTCGTGCAGGGTGTCCTGCGCGATGCGCACCAGTTCGCGGTTCTTGCGCTCGAGCAGCACGCGCTGCTGGTCGAGCTTGCCGAACTTCTCCGCCAGCTCGATGTTCGAACGGATCGTCTTGTCGAGCAGGCTGTCCTTGTCGGCCTCGGCGTCCAGCGCGGCGGCGGCGACCGCGGGCACCGAGGGCGCGGTGGCCGCCGCGGCGCTCAGGTCGATGTCGAGGTCCGCGTCGGACAGCACGCCGCCCTCGCGCTCGGCGAGCGCGCGCACGCCGGCGGCGAACGCCTTCTCCGCCTCGGCGGCGGCCTTGTCGATGATGCTCAGTTCGACCTTCTTCTCGTCGCCGCCCGCGCTCCCGCACACGCGGTCGTGCCGTTCCCACAGCTTCTCGACCGCGGTGCGCGCGACCTCGGCAGGATCCACGTCGCCGCGCCCGAGCCCGTAGTGCCGGACGCGCGCCTCGACCAGCAGGCCCGCGGCGTGGGTGAAGGCCTCGAACACGCCCTGGCCCTCGCGCGCCACGCTCGGGAACGCGGCGATGTCCGGGCGGAACTTGAAGTGCTTGTCCAGCTCGGCCTCGCTCAGGATGTCGGCGAGGTCGCGCTTGTTGTACTGCAGGACGATCGGGATCGTGTTTGGGTCGAGCCCGTTGGCGCGCAGGTTCTCCTTGAGGCTCTGCAGCGACTGCAGGTTCTCCTCCAGGCGGCTGCGCTCGCTGTCGATCACGAGGACCACGCAGTCCGCGTTCGACAGCACGTACTTGCGCATCAGCTTGTACTTGGGCTGCCCGGGGACCGTGTAGCCCTGGATGCGGATCTTGAACTTGTCGACCTGGCCGAGGTCGATCGGCATGAAGTCGAACAGCAGCGTCGCGTCGCCCTCGGTCTTGATCGACAGGAGCTGCGCCTCGTTGCGCGCCACCATGAATCCGTGCACGGCCTGCAAGCTGGTGGTCTTGCCGCCCATGCCGACCCCGTAGTAGACGAGCTTGGCCGTGATCGTCTTCTCGGCGAAGTTGATGAAGCCCATGTTCCGCCGGCGCTTGCATCGTCCAGCGCGCGGGTCCGGCTTCAGGGTGGACCGTCGAAGTTGTCGACGGTGACGGGCCGAGGGGCACACGCCCGCGGTGCGGGTCGTCCCGGAGCTCGCGGGCGACGCGCGCGCGCCGCGGCGGCGGCCGCGCCGGCGGCGCCGTTCCCATGGACATCGCCGTACGGTCCTGTACCGGGACCGCCTCCGCTCCGACGGGCGCTGCCGCGCCGGTGCGGCTGGCGCGCGCGGCGGCGCCCCGGTGCGCGGATCACTGCTCCGGCAGCAGGGTGAACCAGTGCAGGTTGTCGTCCGCCAGCGCCTCGGCGAGCGCGCGCTGGACGTCCGCGACCGGCACCCGGCCGACGTCGGCCGCGAGCTTCGCCGACCAGCCGAGCACGTCCGCCATGACGAGCAACTCGGCGCGCGGCATGAGGAGCGCCGGCGTGCGCGTCATCGCCTCGAGCTGGCCGGGCCACGGCGGCAGCAGGAGCACGGTCGCCGCCTCCTTCGCCGCCGCGGCGATCTCGCCCAGCGACGGTGCGATCGTGCGCAGGCGCTTGATCATCGCGTGCAGCTCGGAGCGCACCGCGGCGGCGTCGCGCGGCACGTCGCCTTCGCCCTCGGCGACGCCGCGCCGGTTGATCAGTGCGAAGCCGTCGCCGTGCCGGTAGTCGAACCAGAAGAACGGGAAGCCGGCCTGCGCCTCGCCGCCGCGGTAGGACGTGAAGGTCGTGGCGCAGCGCAGCTTCACCACCCCCATCGCGATGACGAACGGCAGCCAGTCGACGCTGTCCTGCGGCGGAGCCTTGATCGCGACGGTGACGAACGGCGCGCCGACGCGCGGATGACGCCGCTCGGCGACGATCGGCCCGGCGGAGTCGTGCACCGTGTACGCGGCGGGCGGAGTCCGCGGACCTTTGGCGCGGAAGGCGGCCTCGCAGTAGTCGGCGACCTCGGCGGGGTCGACCGCGCCGACCAGCGCGAGCGTCGTGTGCTCGGGGCGCACGCGCGCGCCGAACCAGTCCTGCAACTCGTCGCGCCCGATCGCGGCGACCTCGT
>DATGPD010000179.1:0-5001 GCA_035305285.1 Planctomycetota bacterium | reverse complement strand
CGTAGCGCTGGGTGAGGCAGCCGACCGCGACGACGCCCTTGAGCCGACCCTCCGCCTTGAGGCGACAGACCGACAGGATCGTGTCGATCGACTCCTGCTTGGCCTGTTCGATGAACCCGCAGGTGTTGATGATCGCGACGTCGGCGTCCTCGGGGTCGCGGGTGAGCGCGAACCCCTCCTCGACCGCGTGGCCGACGATCACCTCGGAGTCGACCAGGTTGCGCGCGCAGCCCAGGCTGATCAGGCAGACCTTGATGGCCTCGTTCATCCGCGCGCGCCGTCCTCGTTCGCCGGTTCGCGCCGGCTCAAACCGGCTTGGCCTGCACGACCCAGACCTTCACCTGGGCGTCGACCTCCGCGTGCAGGTGCAGCCGGACGTCGAACACGCCAATCTCCTTGAGCGGCGCCTCGAGGCGCACGTGGTTCTCCTCGATCGGGAAGCCCTTGGCGCGCAGGGCGGCGGCGATCTGCGCCGCGGTGACCGAGCCGAACAGGTGGCCATCCTCGTTGGCGCGCCCCTCGATCGTGACCGAGGCGTCGACCATCGACGCGGCCAGTTCCTTGATCTGCTTGATCCGCTCCTGCTCGTCGGCCTGGGCGCGCGCCCGCAGGCGCTCGATCTCGGCCAGGTTGCCGGCGTTGACGACGACCGCGCGCCCGGTCGGCAGCAGCCAGTTGCGCGCGTAGCCGGGCTTGACCTTCACCACGTCGCCCACCCGGCCGAGGTTCTCGACGTTGCGCTTGAGCAGCACCTGCATGGGATCAGCTCCTTCCGACGAACGGCAGCAGGGCCAGGAACCGGGCGTGCTTGATCGCCGCGGCCAGCTTGCGCTGGTTCTGCCCAGAGAACCCGGAGCGCTTGCGCGAGACGATCTTGCCCTGCGCGGTGACGTAGCGGCTGAGGAAGTCGGTGTTCTTGTAGTCGATCGGCTGCTCGGGCTCGGCCTGCGCCTTGGCCCGCGCAAAGCGCGCGAACCGGCCGCGGCGGCCGCGCCCCTCGCCTTCGAAGTCGCGATCCAAATCGAAGTCGGTCATGGCTTGCTCTCCTCGGTGGCCGGCTCGGCCGCGGGTACGGGCTCGGACTCGGTTTCGGAGCCGGGCTCGGCCTCCGTAGCCTCCGTGGTCTCGGCCTCGGCCTCCGCCTCGGGCGCCGGAGCCGGCGCCGGCGGCGGGGAGTCCTCGCCGACCTTGCTCTCGTCGAACGCGGCCTCGGGCTGGTAGGCCTCGGGCGGCACCTCGTCGCAGCGCAGGATCAGGTGGCGCAGCACCGTCTCGCTGAACTCCAGTTCGCGACGGATCGCGCTCGGGGCGGACTGGTCGGCGGTGAAGTACACCAGCAGGTAGGTGGCGCGCTGCTGCCCCTTGATCGGATACGCGAGCTTGCGCTCGTCCCAGCGCCGCGCGCTCAGCACCTGCGCGTTGTGCTTGGTGAACAGGTCGACGACGGCCTGCTTGCAGGCCTGCCAACCTTTGCGGACTTCCTGGTTGTGCACCAGGACCATGCATTCGTACGTCTGCGTCACTCCTTGCTCCTGCGCCGCGGAGTGCGGCGCTCTCGTGCGATGTCGTCCGACGCCCCCTGTTCCTCCGGCAGGAGGCGGCCGCACGCGGGCAGCGAGCACGCGTTTGACTGCCTGGCCGAGTTGGAGACGGGAACGGGTCCCGACGGCCGGCTGCGAGCCGGCCCAGCGGCAGGTCGGTCGTCGACGGAAAGAACGTCCTCGCCCGGGCAGGGCCCGGCGAGGGGCGGGAACGGTAGCCCGAGCGCCGGGACCGGTCAACCTCGACCGCCTAGGCCGGATCGGGCTCGCGGTTGTAGACGTCCATCAGCCGGTTGAGCGGCGTGCGCGCGAGCCACCCGGCGACCGCCTCGGCGGCGCGCGCCACCGCTTGCTGCACGATCGGGATCTCGTCCTCGCCGAACCGGTCGAGCACGTGTTCGACGAAGCCGCCTTCCGGCGCGCCGATGCCGATGCGCAGGCGGGGGTAGGCCTGGGACTGCAACGCCGCCTCGATCGAGCGCAGGCCGTTGTGGCCGCCGGCGCTGCCCGCGGCGCGCAGGCGCAGCTTGCCGAGCGGCAGATTGAGGTCGTCGACGACGACGAGCAGGTGCTCCGGGGTGAGGTGCGCGTGGCGCAGCAGCGGACCCGCGACGTCGCCCGACAGGTTGACGTAGGTGAGCGGCTTGACGAGCAGGTACGGCTCGCCGCTCGCCGAGCCCTCGGCAACGGTCGCCTTGACCTTGCCGGAGAACAGCTTGTTGCCCGCCGCGTCCTTGCGCTCCAGGCGGTGCCAGGAAAGGCCGGCGCGCGCGGCCACCGCGTCCGCCACCGCGAAGCCGATGTTGTGCCGGGTGCCGTCGTACTCGGCGCCCGGGTTGCCGATGCCCAGCACGATCCGCTTCCAGGTCATGGCGGCAGCGCGGTGTGTGCGGCGGCCGGCGGCGCACGCCGGGCGCACCGGGCCGGAGTCGGCGCGCGCGCACCAGCCGTCGGACCGGCCGGCGCGCGCCGCACCGGCTCACTTCTTCTTGTCGTCCTTCTCGGGCTTCTCGACCTTGGCGGGCTCGGCGGGAGCCGCCTCGGCGCCCTCGGCAGCGGGTGCGGACACCACCTCGACGCGCGCCTCGACGACGTGGCAGATGACCAGGTCGGGCGACACGCGCAGGCTGACGCCGGGCGGCAGCGGCAGGTCCTTCGCGAACAGCTTCTCGCCGACGTCGAGGTGGTCGATCTTCACCGGCAGGTTCTCGGGGATCGAGGTCGGCAGCGCCGACACTTCGATCTCCAGGTGGTCGCGCATCAGCACGCCGCCTTTGCCCAGTCCGACCGGGTGGCCGATGAGCTGCACCTCGACGACGAGGTCGATCGGCTTGTCGAGGTCGATGCGCTTGAAGTCGACATGCAGCGGCTCGTCGGTCAGGCAGTCGAACTGGACGTCCTGCAGGTAGGCAGCGTGGCGCTTGCCGTCGAGCTCGACCTGGTAGATCCGGTGATGGCGGCGCAGGTGGCTCTGCAGCTCGAGGATGTCGACCGTGAAGTTCTGGTTGGGCGAACCGAGGCCGTACATCACGCCCGGCACGCGACCCTCGGCGCGCAGCCTGGCATTGAGTCTCTTGCCGGTCTGCTCGCGGACGGCGGCTTTGATGGTGGCGACTTCCATGGCGGAAAGGGCGGAGGATCATGGCGTCGGCCGGGGCCGCGGGCAAGCGCGCCGTCGCCCGGTCCGCTCCTTTCCGCGCGCCGCCCGCAGGCCGGGGCGCCGGGCGGCCCGACGGGCGGGGCGGAGGGGCGCGCCCCCGGCCGCGCCCTGCCCCGCGGCCCTGCCGCTCAGCGGTCGACGGGCATCGTCTTGCCGTCGAACAGGACGCTTACGCTCTCGTTGCGGTGGATGCGGTCGATCGCCCGGGCGAGCAGCGGGGCGAGCGACGCGATCTCGCAGCGCTGCAGGCCGGGACGGATGGGGATCGTGTCGGTGAAGATCACCCGCTCGACCGGCGCCGCGTTCAGCTTCTCCACCGCGTTGCCGGCGAGCACGGCGTGGGTCGCGGCGATGAACACCTTCTTCCCGCCGCGCTCCTTGGCGATGCGCGCCGCGTCCGCGATCGAGCCGCCGGTCGAGACCATGTCGTCGACGATGATCACGTCGCGGCCCTTCACGCTGCCGACGACGTGCTCGACGACCGTCGTGTCGCCGGAGATCCGCCGCTTGTCGACGATCGCGATGTCGCAGTCGAGGTCCTTGGCGTACGCGCGCGCGAGCTTCACCCCGCCCACGTCGGGCGACAGGATGATCGGGTTCTCCACGTCCAGCCGGCGCAGGTGCTCCATGATGACCGGCCGGGCGTAGAGGTGATCGACCGGGATGTCGAAGAAGCCCTGGATCTGCGCGGCGTGCAGGTCCACCGCCACCACGCGGTTGACGCCCGAGGCGGTGATCAGGTTGGCGACCAGCTTGGCGTTGATCGGCACCCGACCCTCGTCCTTGCGGTCCTTGCGCGCATACCCGAAGTACGGGATCACCGCGGTGATCCGGTCGGCGGACGCGCGGCGCAGGCAGTCGGCGAACGACAGCAGCTTGAACAGGTTGTCGTGCACCGGCGGGCAGGTCGGCTGCACGACGAACACGTCGGCGCCGCGAACGTCGCATTCGACCTTCAGGTCGAGCTCGCCGTCGGGGAACGGCTTGAGCGTCGCGTCGCCCAGGGGGATGCCCATGTGCGCGCAGATGTCGCGCGCGAGCTGGTCGTGCGCGGTGCCGGAGAAGACGCGCAGACGCTCGCGGCGGATCATCTCATCGCTCCTTCTTGCGCATGGCGCGGGCCGGGACGCCGACCCACACCTCACCGGGCGGCACGTCGCGGCCGCGCGTGACGATCGCACCGGCCCCGGTGGTCGCCTTCGCGCCGACCGTCACCGGCGCGACCAGTACCGTGCCGCTGCCGATGAACGCGCCGTCCTCGACGACGGTCTGGTGCTTGTGCTTGCCGTCGTAGTTCGCGGTGATCGTGCCGCAGCCGACGTTGACCTGCGCGCCGATCGTCGCGTCGCCGAGGTAGGCGAGGTGCTTGGCCTTGCTGCCACGCCCGATGGTGCTCTTCTTCACCTCGACGAAGTTGCCGATCTCGGCGCCGTCCTCCAGGCGCGTGCCGAGGCGCAGGTGGGCGAACGGACCGACCTCGCAGCCCTCGCCGATCACGCAACCGGTGCGGATCACCGTGCACGGCAGGATGCGCGTGTCGCGCCCGATGACCACGCCGTGCTCGATGTAGGTCGTCGACGGGTCCTCGATGATCACGCCGTTGCCCAGGTGCTCGAGCAGGATGCGCTCCTGCATCACGTCGCGGGCGAGCGCCAGTTCGCGCAGCGAGTTGACCCCGAGGATCTCGTCGTCGTCGACCACGGTGTGAGTGGTGACGCCCGGTCACTCGACGAGCTGCGCGATCGTGTGGGTCAGGTAGAGCTCACCCTGCGCGTTGACGTCCGACAGGCCGAGCAGCGC
>DATGPD010000178.1:0-4756 GCA_035305285.1 Planctomycetota bacterium | reverse complement strand
CGCGCACTTCGTCGTCACGGTCGAGCACCGTGGTGCGCAGCACGAAACGCCGGTTCGCCTCCTCCGGGCGCAGCCAGAGTGCCTCGTTGGCCACCGCGCGGTGGCGCGGGTTGACCAGGGCGCGCGCGAGCTTGCGCAGTTCGGCGTCGACCGCCTCCAGTCGGGCCAGCACCCGCGCGGTGGCCGCCGCGCGCGCCGGGGAGGGCGACCGCGGCAGTGCGTGGAACAGCTCCCGGACCTTTACAGGGTCGCTCTTCTTCCAGTGCCGGCGCGGGAGCAGCTCGGGCTCGAGCGTGCCGAGGAACTCGTCGACGCGTTCGCGCACGTCGTCGGGCATGTCTTGCTGGCCGAGCGCGCGGTCGAGGTAGACCCACATGTCGTCGGCCAGGTCCCAGTCGCGCGCGGTGTGCGCGAGGTGCAGGCAGGAGAACGGCGAGAGCTTACCGCAGCGCGAGGCGAGTCCGACCAGTTCGGCGTGCAGCTCGGCGCGGCCGCGGATCCGCACGATCTCGGAACGCGGGACGACGAACTCGCCGGTGCGCGTGCCGATCCAAACGCTGGCGCCTCGTTCCTCGACCGATCCGTAGACGATCCGACTGTCGCGCAGCACGACTTCGTCGGCGCGGGCCGCGCTCAACAGGAACAGGCCGGCGATCGCCAGCACGAACGGAGTCCGCGTCATGATCGGCAAAGGTCTCTGGGCCGCGGTACGACTGTTGAACGGCGAAGGTATCCTACCCCGCCATCCGATCGCTCCGCGCGACCCGCGGGGCTCCTGCGAGAGCGCACGGCCGATGCAAACGAGACGACTGCTGCCGCCGGTTTTTCTCCTCGCCGCGATCCTGCCGGCTGCAGCGCAGGAAGGCGCCAAGGAGCCGCTTCCGACCGTCCCCGAGATCATCGCCAAGTTGCAGGCGCGCGAGCGCGCGGCGAAGACGGTGATGCTGACCATGCGCAGCCGGACGACCGTGCCGGACGGGCCCACCTTCGAAACCGAGGGGACGCTGCGTGTCCTCGGTACGACGCACTTCCACGTGAAGATGCGCATGCGGGCGGACGAGGGCATCGAGGGGCAGCACGAGGTGGTGACGACCCCGGAGGGCTCGTGGACCCGCGAGGTGAACCCGATGCAGGGCGAGGTCATCACCAGGATGAGCAAGGAGACGATGGCGGCCCTGAAGGAGGCCGAGGACCTGCTCGGCGAGGACGGGCCCCCCGGCGCGGTGCCCGGGCAGAGCGAGGCGCCGCTCGGGAGTGCGATGCTCGCCAGCCTGGCGAAGCACTTCGACCTCGCGGTGCAGGGCAAGATCGTCCGGAACGGCCTCGACCACTGGTTGCTGCGCGGCGACGTGCGCCCCGGGGTTCAGGGCGAGGTGGAGGGGCCGGTGCCCGACCGGGTCGAGGTCCTCGTCCAGGTCCTGAAGGGTGAGCCGTTCGCGGTCGCCAGGATGACCCAGTTCGACGACGGCGCGGAGGTGATGACCGTCGAGATCAACGACGTCCAGCTCGACCTGCCGCTCGCCGAGTCCTCGTTCCAGATGGACACCAAGGGCCGGCGGGTGATCGACGTCATGGACCACCCCGAGGCCGCGGCACAGATCCGCGAGGTGCTCGACCGGGCGAAGGCCAAGCGCGAGGAGAAGGGGAACGCGAAGGACGGCAAGGACGGCGGGCAGGACCGCGGCAAGTAGCGCGGGTGCAGCGGCGGCGCGCCGCGCGCCGATGAAGGCTCGTGCGCCGCCCCCTCTCATCCGCCGAGCGCGCCGTCCTGGTCGCCGTGGTGCTCGCGGTCGGCCTGCTGCTGCGCGTCGGCTTCGCGCTCGACACGGTGGTCGTCGACCCCGTGCGCGCCGACGCGGCGCACTACGTGCAGTACGCGCGCAACCTGCACGCGCACGGCGTGTACGGCCTCGGCGGCGGCGCGCCTCCGGCGCCGGACTCGTTCCGGTCGCCGGGCTATCCCGCCTTCCTGCTGCTGCACCTCTGGGTGTTCGGCGAAGACACGTTCTGCGCCGCGGTCCGATTCACCCAGGCGGTGCTCGACGGGGTGACCGTGTGGCTGGCGTTCGCGATCGCGCGCCGCCTACTGCCGTTCCCGGCCGCCCTGGCCGCCGCGGCGCTCACCGCGTGCAGCCCGCACCTCGTCGCCAACACCGGCTACCTGCTGACCGAGACGCTCACCACGTTCGCCCTGGTCCTCGCGGTCTGGGCGCTGCTGCGCCTCGCGGCCGGGCGCGGGCGCGGCTGGCTGTGCGGCGCGGCCCTCGCGCTCGCCACGCTGAGCAACGAGGCCCTGCTGCCGCTCGCCGGCCTGCTGCTGTTCGTCGCGTGGCGGGCGCGGCCCGACCCCGCGGTCCGGCGTGCGCTGCTCGTCAGCGCGGCGGTGTGCGCGGTGGCACAGGGCGCGTGGCAGGTGCGCAACGCGTCGCTGCCGGCCGGGGCGCTGCGCGGCAGCAGCCGCGCGCTGCAGACCATCAGCCACGGCACCTACCCGGACTTCGTGTTCCACGACCCGCGCTACCGCCTCATGCCGTACCGCGAGGACCCTGAGCAACCGCGCTACGGCACCGACCCGGCGCACTTCGTCCGCGTGTTCGCGGAGCGGGTCGCGGAGCGGCCGCTGCGCTACGCGAGCTGGTACGCGCTGGAGAAGCCGCTCCACGTGTGGGGGTTCGACGGCCTGCAGGCGACGCGCGAGATCTACGTCTACCCGGTCGCGCGCAGCGTGTACGACGAGCGCCCGGCCGCCAACCTGACGCTTGCCGCGATGCGCGCGTTGCACTGGCCGATCGTGGCGTTGATGGCGGTGGGCCTGGTGTTCGCGCGCCGGCGGCCGCGTGCGGCGTGCGACCTCCTGCCGTATCGCCTGCTGGGCGTCTGCATCCTGTGGGGCACGGCGCTCGGCGTGGTGTTCGCTCCGTGGCCGCGCTACGTGATGCCGATGCGGCCGCTGTCGTTCGTGCTCGCGGCCTGGGGCGGCCTCTGCCTGTGGCGCGCGCTCACCCGGCAGCGCGCCGCGCCCGCGGAGCGGCCGGGCGGGTCCGTGGAGGACGCGGCGCCGCGGCGCGAGGAGCCGGTGACCGTCGGTTGATCCGCCGGCTCACGCCTGCGCGCCGACGCACGCGTCGATCCGGTCCCGGTACCCCGGCCACCCTGAGGTCGAGCGCGGCCGTTCCTCGCCACGCGCCGCCGTCGTTCCGCTACCGGACAGCTACGCCTTGTCTTCCTCGGCCGGCGGGTTGTCGAGCAGCTCCAGTTCCTTGTAGCGCTGCCTGGCGTAGTCGATCTCGAAGTCGCTGTGGAAGAGGGCGACCGGGCGGCCGGACTCGTCGCGCACGACCATCGGCAGGAGGTCGATCAGGTCGGGCGTCGCCGCCACGAGCCAGCGGGCGCGCTGGTAGGGCAGCCGCGTCATCTTCAGCTTCACGTTGTATTCGGTCTCGATGCGGTGCTGGAACACCTGGAGCTGCAACTCGCCGACCGCGCCGAGGATCGGTTCGCGCGCCCCGATGCGCGGCCAGAAGATCTGCACGACGCCTTCTTCGCCGAGCTGTTCGAGCCCCTTGCCGAAGCCCTTGCTCATCGACGGGTCACCGGCACGCACCTGGGCGAAGATCTCCGGCGCGAAGCGCGGGAAGTTGTGCGCCTGGAACCGCGGGCCGGAGGTCAGCACGTCGCCGACCCGGAAGAGCCCCGGGTTGATCAACCCGATCACGTCGCCGGGGTACGCTTCGTCGATCACGACGCGCTCCTGGCCGAAGAAGCGGTAGGGATGCGACAGGCGTACCTCGCGGCCCATGCGCACGTGCGTCGCCGACATGCCGCGCTCGAAGCGCCCCGAGGTGACTCGCGCGAACGCGACGCGGTCGCGGTGCTGCCGGTCCATGTTGGCCGCGACCTTGAACACGAACGCGGTGAAGTGCGGGGAGTCGGGCGGGATATCGCCGTCCAGGGTGCGCAGCGGGCCGGGCGGCGGGCTGATCTCCAGGAAGCGCTGCAGGATGTTCTCGACGCCGAAGTTGACCAGCGCGCTGACGAAGAACACCGGGCTGATCTCGCCGCGCAGGAAGCGCTCGCGGTCGAACGGCTCGATGCAGGTCTCCACCGTCTGCAGGTCGTCGAGCAGCTGCGCGTGCCCGGCGTCGCCGACCTGCGCGCGCAGGAGCGGATCCTCGGGGCCGGCGACCGTCACCGGCGCGCGCTGCGCGTTGTGCGCGGTGCGCTCGAACAGGTGCACGCGCCGCTTGTCGACCTCGTAGACGCCCTTCAGCTCGTTGTCGACCTTGATCGGCCAGGTGATCGGCACGCACGTGATCCCGAGCACCTTCTCGACCTCGTCCATCAGGTCGTACGGGCTGCGCGTCGGCCGGTCCATCTTGTTGACGACCGTGACGATCGGGATCCCGCGCGCCTTGCAGACCTTGAACAGCTTGATGGTCTGCGCCTCGACGCCCTTGGCGCCGTCGATCAGCATCATCGCGCAGTCGGCGGCGACCAGCGTGCGGTAGGTGTCCTCCGAGAAGTCCTGGTGGCCGGGGGTGTCGAGGAGGTTGATGCGGAACCCCTGGTAGTCGAACTGCAGCGCCGAGCTGGTGATCGAGATCCCGCGCTGACGCTCCAGCTCCATCCAGTCGGACGTCGTCTGCTGCTGGCCGCGGCGCGCCTTCACCGCGCCCGCCTCGTGGATCGCGCCGCCGTAGAGCAGGAGCTTCTCGGTCAGCGTGGTCTTGCCGGCGTCGGGGTGCGAGATGATCGC
>DATGPD010000177.1:0-4683 GCA_035305285.1 Planctomycetota bacterium | reverse complement strand
CGGTCGCCTTCCCCGAGAGCGCGAACAGGCCGAAGTATTCGGCGCTGCGCCCGACGGGAGCGAGGCGCGCGAGCAGCGTGCGGCTCGCCGACTGGTTGGGGCCCATGCCGATGCCGATGAGCGACGCCGCCACCCAGAACGCGGGACGGGTCGGGACCGCGACTGCGAGGATCCCGCCGCCGAGGAGCAGGCCGAGGCTCGCCAGGATGACGGCGCGCGGCCCCAACCGGTCGTCGATCCGGCCGAACGCGAGCGCGCCCCCGCCGGCGAGCACGTTCAGGACGACGCCGGTGAGCAGGATCTCGCCCATGCCCATGTGCAGGGTGCGCTCCATGTAGAGCCCGGCGAGCGCGATCAGCCCCATCAGCGCGTCGTTGTAGACCAGGTGCGCGAGGAGGAAGCGCAACAGCGCGGGCTGGCGCGGCAGGCCGCGCAGGGTGTGCAGCACGCTCGGCGCCTGCGCCGCGTGCGGCTCCGGCGGGCGGTCGCGCACCAGCACGAACATCGGCAGCGCGAACAGCAGGAACCAGCCGGCGACGACGAGCATGGTCGCGCGCACGTGGAAATCGCGCTCCGTGCTCACCCACGGGCCGATCCCGCCGATGCCGACGAACCCCAGACACACGACCAGGCACGCGAGCCCGCCGGCGTAGCCGCACGCCCAGCCGCGCCCGGAAAGGCGGCCGAGCTGGCCCGGCGGGGCGATCTGCGGCAGGAACGCGTTGTAGAACACGAACGCGAGTTCGAACGCGACGTTGGCGACCGCGACCAGCACGAGCACGGTCCACAGCGCGGCGTCGCTCGCGCGGCCGAGCACGGGATCGGGCGACGGCACGGCGAGCAGCGCCGTGCACGCGATGACCACCGCGGTCGACAGCACGAGCGCGCGCCGCTTGTGCGCGCTGCGGTCGGCCCGCGCGCCGACGAACGGCGCGAGCAACGCGATCGCGACGCCGGACGCGGAGAACATGAACGCCCACATCGCGTCGCCCTGCGCCTTCTCCCCGGCGAGCCTGCCGGCGAAGAACGGCGCGTACAGGAAGGTCAGGACGACCGTGTTGAACGGGCTGTTCGCGAAGTCGAACAGGCACCACGCCCACTGCGCGCGGCGGGTCACGGGCGGCCGGGCGCTCCGCGAGAAGAAGGCGGCGGCGGCCGGTGCACGCCGGCCGCCGCCGCGTTGGTATCCCGCACGGGATTCGAACCCGTGTTACCAGAATGAAAATCTGGGGTCCTAGGCCTGACTAGACGAGCGGGACCGAGGGCGGGGGATGATGCCTGCGCGCGCAAGGAGCGTCAACCCGGCGCGGGTCAGCCGGACAGGCCCTTGAACTCCTTCACGCTCGGCAGGTCGGCGAGCGACGACAGGCCGAAGCGCTCGAGGAACTGCTGGGTGGTGCCGTACTGCAGCGGCCGGCCGGGCACGTCGGCGCGGCCGACGACCTTGATCAGCTTGGCGTCGAGGAGGGTGCGCAGCATCGGCCCGACCTTCACCCCGCGGATCGCCTCGATCTCGGCGCGGAACACCGGCTGGCGGTAGGCGATCACCGCCAGCGTCTCGAGCGCCGCCGGCGACAGCCGCTCGTTCTTCTTGATGCCGCGCAGCTTCTCCAGGTACGGGAAGACGTCGGGCGTCGTCCAGAGCTTGTACGACTCCCCGCTCTGTGCCAGTTCCAGAGGCGCGTGGCCCGCGGCGAGTTCCGCGCGCAGGGTGTCGAGCGCGGCGCGGACCGCTTCCTGCGTGGTGTCGCACACCTGCGCCAGGCGCAGCGGGGTGAGCCCTTCGCGGTTGGTGAGCAGCAGGCCGAACACGACGCGCACGAGCTGGTCCGGGTCGGTGACCGGGACCGCGGCCGACGGCTCGTCGGCGGGCGCGGCGGCGGGTTCGCGCTCTTGCGGATCGTCCGGCTCGCTCATCCCCTCGGCTTCGTCTGCGGCGGTGTCGTGCACGTCGGCGCGTTCTTCGTCGCCGGCGTCGTCGGCGTCGCCGCCGGCATCGACCGCGGGCGCGCGCATGAGGTCGTCGTCCGACTCCTCTTCCGGCGCACCGAGCGGCAGGACGCGCGGCAGGCGCGCGACGGCTCCGTCGCGCAGCCGCGAAGCCTCGTCGAACGACTCCTCGACCGCGAACTCCGACACCGGCCCCTTCAGCCGGACCCGGCCGGGGTCGACCGGAGTCGCCTGCGCTTCCATGTCGGCATCGCGCGCGATGTCATCCATGGGCCCGCATGCTAGCAGGGCGCGGTGCCCGGACGACCAGCAAAGTACGTCCGGCGCTCGACTTCGGCGCGCACCGCGCCCGCGATCGCCCGGCTCCGCAGGGGGCGCACCACCCCACGGTCACCGCCCGGCAGGCTCGTTCGCGCCCTGCGCCGCGCCGCCGCGCATCGCGAAGTAGAACGTGTGGAAGTCGAAGCGCGACAGCGGCCGCGCCTTGATGTCCTCGTCGATCGTGGTGCGCACCTCGGCGAACGGCCGGGTCTCCGCCGGGATGCGGCGCAGGCAGCTCACCAGGAAGAACCGCCGCTGGCCGTCGACCTCCGCCTCGAACACCTCGGACAGCGCGCCGGGCTGGAGCCCGAGCGCGACCTCGGTGATCGGGTGGGCCAGCCCGGGGCCGAACGGCGGCAGGAGGCCCCCGTCCTTGCGGCTCTCGTCCTCCGAGTGGCGTAGGGCCAGGCGCGAGAAGCTCGCCCCGTCCAGGACCTGGCGGCGGACGTCCTCGAGCACCGCGCGGTCCGACGCGACGATGAAGCGCACCTGCACGCGCTCGTCGCGCATCGCGTGGTAGCGGATGACGTACTGCCGGTAGAGCGTGCGCGCGAGGGTCAGCCGGCGCCAGCGCGCGTACTCCTTGGCGTCCATGCCGAACTGCTGCAGGAGGTAGCGGTCGTAGTCGAGCTTGCCCTGCCACTCGGCCTGCAGCCGTTCGCGCAGTTGCTGCTCCTCCTCGGCGAGCTTGGCCTCGATCTCGGCCGCGGTGAGGCGCACGCCGTAGCGCTCGGCGAGGTCGGCGACGAACAGGTCGAGGACGATGCTGTCGACCAGGTCGCGCGCCTGCTGCGGGTTGGTCTCGAGCAGGCGGTCGTAGAGGTCGCGCTTGTGGATCGCGCGGTCGCCGACGCGTGCGACCTCGCTGTCGACCGAGTCGGGCGCGGGCCGCAGGACGTCCGGCGAGATGTCGTCGGCCGCCACCGCGGGCAGCGGGATCGCATCCAGCCGCAACGGCGGCTGCACGACTTCGGGCGCCGGCTCGACGCGCGCGGCGGCGACCTGCACCGGGCGCACCGTCGGCGCCGGCGCCGCGCGGCACCCCAGCGCCGCGAGCGCGACCGCCAGCGCCGCGCCGCCGGACCACCGCGGCGCGCACCGGCGGCTCAGCGGGCCCGGATCCAGCGGCGGAAGCGGGTCTTCTTGCACGTCCAGCACTTGAGGTTCTTCTGCTCGCCGCCGGCGCTGCCGAGCAGCGGGATCGTGCCGACGCCGCCGCACGTCACGCAGGGCTGCACGTGGGCGCTGACGAGCTCCATGTCGCCGGAGAACTCGGCGTAGTAGGCCTTGAGGAAGTTGACCTTCTCCTCCGGCGAGGCGGCCTTCCACCAGGCCTCCTCGTTGTCCTCCTCCTCGCCCCCGACGTTGCGTCGAGCCTGCGCCTGGTTCCGCAGGTGCTCCTGGATCTTGCGCTGCAGGCGCTCGTCCCGCTCCTGCTGCGCGGTCTTCTCCCTACCGGCGCCCTGCCCCGTCTCCGCCTTCCCCTGCTGGGTCTTCGCGAGGATCTTCTGCTCGCCGAGGACCCACGAGCCGATGCCGTAGGAGAACTGCTGCGAGTTGGTCACGATCCCGCTCGTCACGCGGCGCTGCCACAGCTCTTCGACCTCGGTGAGCGGGATCTGCAGGCGCTCGGCGATCTTGTTGCGGACCTCCTTGCCCATCGCGCCGTTCTCGATCCAGTCGCGCGCCGCCTGCAAGGTCGTCCCGGACTGCGCGATCCTGGCCTTCACCACGAGGTTCATCTGCTGCAGCCAGGCCTGCGCCACCTTGTCGGTGTAGGCGTGCGTGCGCGCCGCCTCGAAGCGCTGCTTCTCGGCGGCCATGTCGCTCGCCAGCTTGCCTTGCGGGTACTTCTTCTCGTACTCCGCGATCAGCTCGCAGCCGCGCGTGAACTCCTTGCGGTGGCGCGCGGCCTTGAGCTGGTCGAGCAGCGCGCGCTCGCCGGCGGCCTGCCGGTACAGCTCGACCTTGGCGAGCTTGGCGCGCAGCGTCTGCGGCTGCTTGCTGTTGCCCAGCCTGGTCGCCTCGTTCAGGTGCTCCAGAGCGTGGTCGTAGTCGCCGACCCCGGCCATGACGTCGGCGAGCTGGATGTGCTTGTCGGCGTCCTCGCCCGGCGCGATCTCGGCGAGCTTGCCGCGGTAGAACTCCTCCTTGGTGAGCACGGTCAGCGCCGGCACCTTGCGCTTCGTCCAGGTGTTGATGGTCTTCCTGATCAGGCGCAGCGTGGTGCCGCGCGAGCGCAGTTCGACCACGTCGTTGTTGCCGCCGGCCTGGATGCCGATCGCTTCCTCGATGTGCCCGGCCGGAGCCACCCAGGTGATGACGTCGGCCTCGACCATCGCCTCCGCCTGTTCGTCGACCGTCAGGTTGAACTGGCGCTTCAGCTCGTTCGCCGATTCGGCGGACAGGTGG
>DATGPD010000176.1:0-2005 GCA_035305285.1 Planctomycetota bacterium | reverse complement strand
CACCGTCCGCTGGACGTGGGATCAGGACGGGAAGGCGATGGACCTCACCGCCGACTTCACCACGAAGTGACGGCCCCCGGCGGGCCGCAGCAACGTGCCCGCCGCCCCGACTACCAGGGCACGCGCTTGGCCGGCAACTCGACGACCTGCACCTCGGCGCCGCGCACGATCCACGCGGTCAGCGTGCTGCCCTCGTAGGTCGCGAGCTGGTTGCACCCGCGCTGGAGTTCGGCGGTGCGCTGCAGGTGCATGAGCTCGGCCGCGCCGGTCGCCTCGTCGACGACCTGCAGGGCGAACACGAAGTCGCCGGGGCGGATC
Organism: Planctomycetota bacterium; assembly: GCA_035305285.1. Taxonomy (GTDB): domain Bacteria; phylum Planctomycetota; class UBA1135; order UBA1135; family UBA2386; genus DATGPD01. The sequence goes on along the minus strand of DATGPD010000176.1, from coordinate 1,687 downwards.
GCCACCCTGGCGGCGGTCTCCGGGTGGACGCGCTCGACCCGCACCAGACTGCCGGGCAGCTCGCGCGGTGCGGCGGTCGGGTCGCCGGTGAATCGCCGGTACCCGGCGACCGCGGCGTTCTGCACCGCGTCGGGCTCGTCGACGATCGACACCTCGCGCACCACCAGCCCGGTCTGGCGGAACACGGCCCACGCGGCCGCGGACATCGGAGTCAGCGCGACGACCCGGGACTTGCCGGCGCGCTCCAGGCTCAGCTCCACGCGCTCGTCGGCCAGCTCGCGCCACGCGAGCGCGAAGGCCACGCTGCAGCACACCGGCCGGCCGGCGACCGCGCGCACCACGTCGCCCGGCTCGACGCCGGCGCCGGCGGCAGGCCCGTGCCGGTCGACCGCGCGCACGAGGACCTTGCCGTCCTGGTCGATGACCTCGATGCCCGCGTACGCGCTGCGCAGCTTCTCCGGGGAGAGCAGCAGGCCGAGCAGCTTCTCGCGCACGTGGTCGACGCCGATCGCGTAACCGGTGACCGCGTGCGCGGCTCCGCCCGCGCTGTTGATTCCGATCAGCCGGCCCGCGGCGTCGAGCAGCGCCCCGCCGCTGTTGCCCGCGTTGATCGCGGCGTCGGTCTCCAGCAGGTGCTTCAGCTTCCGCCAGCGGCCCTTGACCCGGATCGCCTGGTTCTTGGCGGTGATCACGCCGGCGGTGACCGTGTCGGCCCGGCCGTGCGGATTGCCGATCGCCACCGCGAGGTCGCCGACCGACAGGTGGGCCGAACTGCCCAGCTCGATCGCCGTCAGGCGTTCCTCCGGAGGCAGGCGCAGGCGGATGAGGGCGAGGTCCTCCTCGCGCGAGATGCTCAGCACGTCCGCCACGTACGAGCGGCCGTCGCGCAGGTAGGCGCGCACGATCCAGCCCGGGACCGCCGAACCGTCCGGCTCCGTCGCCTCGTCGACGACGTGCCAGTTGGTGAGCGCGAGCCCGCTCTCGTCGATGACCACGCCGGAACCCAGGCCGCGCGGCTGGGCGCGCGAGGCCGGCGGCGCGAACGGATTGTCTTCCTGCGCGAGCGCGGCGAGGTCTTGCTCGACCCGGACGTTGAGCATCGCCGCGCCCGCCTTGCGCACGACCGCGGCGACCGGATGCGCGGCGGCGGGCGGCGCCTCGCCGGCGGACGCCGGGACGGTCGAGCCGTACCGGTCGAGTGCGACGCGGTAGCGTTCGCCTAGGTCGTCGATCCCCGGCGACAGGTCCAGGCCGGTCTCGACCTTCGCCTGCTCCCCGCGGTGCGCGTAGGCGACCTCGACCCAATCGACCTTCCCGCCGTCGACCACCGCGAGCAGCTCGCCGCGCAGCGACACGATCGCGCCGCCGCCGTTCTGGTTGCCGATCCCCGCGTCGATCTGCAGGCGCTTGCCGCGCACCGCGGAGACGACGCCCCTGCGCACGGTCAGGGCGCGGCCCTCGGGGTTGCCCAGCGCGAGCACGGTCTCCCCCACCTCGACGGACGCGAGCGACCCGCGCGCCACCGCCGGAACCTGCTTGCCGGGCGGCAGGCGCAGGCGCAGGAGCGCGGTGTTCGTCGGGTCGTCCTCGTGCACGAGGTCGGCCTCCCAGGTGGCGCCGTCGAGTGCCGTGACCCTGATCTTGTCCGCGTCGCGCACCAGGTGCCGGTTGGTGAACACGAGACCGC
>DATGPD010000175.1:0-3350 GCA_035305285.1 Planctomycetota bacterium | reverse complement strand
CGTCGTTCCCGGCGCGGTCGGCAGCTTCCCCGACCAGCTCACCGTGGCGGGCAGCACGCTGTTCTTCGTCGCCACGACCTCGGCCACCGGCCACGAGCTGTTCGCCACCGACGGCACGGCCGCTGGCACGCGCCTCGTGGCCGACATCCGTCCCGGCAACGTCAGCGCGTCGATCGAGCGGCTCACGCCCCTCGGCAACCGCGTCGTGTTCCACGCCGACGACGGCACGACCGGCGCCGAGCCCTGGGTCTCGGACGGCACTGCAGCGGGCACGAAGCTGCTGCTCGACGTGCAGCCCGGCAGCGCCGGCAGCCAGCCGACCGAGTTCTGCGCGATGTCGGGCCGCGTCCTGTTCCGCGCGAACAACAACGCGACCGGCGCGGAGCTCTACGCCACCGACGGAACGCCGGAAGGCACCGCGCTCGTCGTCGACCTGTTCCCCGGCGCCACGGGCAGCCAGGCGCACGACCTCACACCCGCGTTCGGCGGCGTGGTGTTCGCCGCCAACCGGCCCGACGTCGGCGAGGAGCCGTTCTTCACCGACGGGACGGCCGCGGGCACGCGCCTGCTGAAGGACCTGCGCCCGGGCACCGCCTCGGCGCAGCCCGCCGCGTTCGCGGTCGCGCTGGGCGGCCTCCTGTTCCGCGCCACCGTGGGCAGCGAGGGCACGGAGCTGTTCTTCTCCGACGGCACCGCGGCCGGCACCGGCCTGCTCGTCGACCTCACCCAGAACCGCGGCGACTCCGCGCCGCAACCGATGGCGGCGCTCGGCAGCGGGCTCGTGTTCGCGGCCTTCGACGACAGCAGCCAGACGTTCGCGTGGCGCAGCGACGGCACGAGCACGGGCACGCTGCCGCTCAACGTGTTCGCCCGCGGCGCCGCCGGCGAGGCGGTCACCTGGAACGGCGAGGTCTGGTTCCGCGGTAGCGGCGGTGGCGTCAGCGACGAGCTGTTCCGCACCGACGGCACGCTCGCGGGTACTCGCCTCGCGCTCGACGTGTGGCCGGGGATCAACGGGTCGAACCCGCACGAGATGAAGGTCGTCGGCAACCGCCTCTACTTCGCCGCAACCGACGCGCGCGGCCGCGAGCCGTGGGTCACCGACGGCACCGCCGCAGGCACCGTGCAGCTCGCCGACATCGGCACCGGCGGCTCCGACCCGGCCGACTTCACCGCCGCCGGCAGCCGCGTGTTCTTCAGCGCGTTCGACACCGCGCACGGCCGCGAGTTGTGGTGCACCGACGGCACGCCCGCGGGCACGCACCTGGTCGCCGACCTCTCGCCGGGTGCGTTCAGCTCCAACCCGTCCGACCTCGTCGAGTTCAACGGGCGGCTCGTGTTCGCGGCGAACACCTCGGCCACCGGGGTCGAGCTGTTCCAGGCCGACGGCCTCGGCCAGGGGATCACCCTGCTCGCCGACGTCAACGCCGGTCCGAGCGCGTCGACGCCCACCGGGCTGACCGTGCTGGGCAACCGGCTGTTCTTCGCCGCGCACACGCCGGCGACCGGGATCGAGCTGTGGCGCACGGACGGCACCGCGGCGGGCACCCAGCTCGCCGGCGACCTCCGGCCGGGCACGGCCGGGTCCGCGCCGCAGGAGCTGGTCGCCACCGGCAACACGCTCTTCTTCCTCGCCGACGACGGCACGCACGGGCTCGAGCTGTTCGCCGTGCACGGCGCGCAGGGCACGCCCGCGCTGGTCGCCGACCTCGCGGCCGGCGCGGCGAACGGCGTGCTGGCGAAGACGCTCACGCCGCTCGGCGCCACGGGCCTCGTCGTGTTCGCGGGTTGCACCGCGACGAGCGGCGTGCAGCTCTTCGTGTCGGACGGCACCGCCACGGGGACGCGCGCGCTGACCGCGTTCGTCGGCCGGCCGGGCGTGGGCGCGGCGCGCATCGACCGCGTCGCCTTCGCCGGCGACAAGATCTTCTTCCGCGCCGACGACGGCCAGCTCGGCGAGGAGCTGTGGCGCGTCGCGATCGGCGAGGAGGGCCTGCCGGCGGCGGAGCCGTACGGCGCCGGGTGCGCCGGCACGGGCGGGCGCGTGCCCGGGATCGCCGCGGCGACGCTGCCGCGGATCGGCACGAACTTCGTCGTCGAGGTCCGGCAAGGGTTCGGCGGGTCGGTCGCAGTCCTGCACCTCGGGTTCGCGGCCACCGACTTCCCGCTCGACGGCTGCCGCCTGCTGCTCGCGCCGCCGATCCTGGCGCTCGCGACCGTGCCCACCGACGGGCTCGGGCGCGGAACGCTGCCGATCCCGCTCGGGATGCAGCCGAGCCTCGTCGGCGCGGGGTTCTCGCTGCCGTGGGTCGTCGCCGACCCGCAGGGGCGGCTGTTCGGGCTCGCGACGATGAGCGACGGCCTGCGCGTGCGCATCGGCCGGTGACGCGGCACGGCCGGCCCGCCGGCCGCGCGGGCGAGCCGGCCGCCTGCACCTTCGACCTGCGACCGCTGCACCCGGTGAACTAGGATGCGCCGCCGCGTGAACCCTCCTGCCGAGCCGAGCGCCGAGGACCTCCTCGCCGAGGCGCTCGCCGCGTACGACGCCGGCGGCGAGACCGAGCTCGCGCGCTTCGTGGCGCAGCACCCCGCGCACGCCGCCGTGCTGCAGCGCGGCATCCGGCGGTGCCGCGACATGGGCCTGCTCGGCATGCCGGCGCAGGCGCAGTTCCCCGAGCGTCTCGACGACTTCCGCCTGCTGCGCCGCCTCGGCGGCGGCGGGATGGGCGTCGTCTACGAGGCCGAGCAGATGCAGTTCGGCCGCCGGGTCGCGCTCAAGGTGATCCGCCCGGAGCTGCTGTTCTTCGAAGGCGCGCGCGAACGCTTCCAGCGCGAGGTCGACGCGATCGCCAAGCTCTCGCACCCCGCCATCGTGCCGGTGCTCGCGTCGGGCGAGCACGACGGAGTGCCGTACTTCGTCATGGAGCTGCTGAGCGGGGCGACGGCCGAGGAGGCGTGCGCCGCCCTGCGCGGGCGCGACCCGAGCGAACTCGAAGGCAGCGCGCTGCGCGGCGTCGTCGACCGCGGCGGCCAGACCGACGAGACCGCCGAGGCGTTCCATGGCCCGTGGTGGCAGGTGTGCACGCGGTTCGCGCACCAGGTCGCGCTCGGGATGCGCCACGCGCACCTGCGCGGCATCGTGCACCGCGACCTGAAACCGTCGAACGTGATGCTCACGCCGCACGGCCAGGCGATCGTGCTCGACTTCGGGATCGCCCAGGTCGGCACCGGGCGCGAGTTGACCCGCTCGGGCGCGACGCCGGGTTCGCCCGCGTTCATGTCGCCCGAACAGATCCGCGGCGACTCGACCGACGAGCGCACCGACGTGTACTCGCTCGCCGCGACGCTGT
>DATGPD010000174.1:0-8559 GCA_035305285.1 Planctomycetota bacterium | reverse complement strand
AAGGGGCCGCTGATCATCGAGCCGGGCGGGTTCATCGCTTTCGGGCACATCCCGGTCGGCACGGCGAAGAGCAAGACGATCAAGATCATCCCGACGGATGACTTCGATCTGCAGGTCGAGTCGATCGAGTTTCAGGACCTGAAGGTGCCGGAGGGCCACACCGACAAGCTGCAGGTCACGCCGTCCAAGGATGGCAAGACACTGGTCCTGGAGATCAAGGTCATCGAGGGCATGCCCAAGACGTCGTTGCGCGGCAAGATCATCGTCAAGCTGAACCACCCCGCCGCGCCCGAGAAGGTGTTCCAGTTCAACGGGTTCGTGCGTTGACGTCGTCCGGGTTCGGAGCGGCGCTGGTGCAGGCCGGCGTCCTCGCTCCGGCAGATGCCGAGAAGGCGGAGGCGCTCGCGCGCAGCCGCGGTCTACCCCTGGAGAAGGCGGTCGTGTCTCTCGGCCTCGCCGACGAGGAGGCGGTGTACCGCTGTCTCGCCAAGGAACGCGGCATGCCGTACGTCGACCCGCTCAAGGTGAAGGTCAGCGCGGAGGTCCTCGCCAAGGTCCCCAAGGACCAGATCCAGCAGAACCAGGCGCTGCCGCTCGGCATCAAGGACGGCCTGCTGTACGTCGCGATCGACGACCCGGTCCGTACGTTCGTCGCCGACAGCTTCGCCTTCCTCGTCGGGCGGCAGGTGGCCTGCGCGCTCGCCGCGCCGAGCCGGCTCAAGGAGGCGATCCAGCAGCACGCGGGCGGCGGGCCGGCACCGGCCAAGGGCGGGCGCGGAGCGGACCGGGCGAAGGGGGCCGAGGGCGACTCGGCCGAAGACGCGCCGATCATCCGTTTGGTGCACAACACCATCGCCGAGGCGCTGGCGGCACGCGCCAGCGACATCCACGTCGAGCCGTTCGGCAACCGGATCCGGATCCGGTTCCGCGTCGACGGCGTGCTGCGCGAGCACCAGACGCTGGAGACGACGCTGCTCGGGCCGTTGACCTCGCGCCTCAAGATCATGGCGGGGATGGACATCTCCGAACGGCGCAAGCCGCAGGACGGTCGTATCGACTTCCGCGGCGCCGGTCGGCCGATCGACATCCGCGCCTCGGTCCTGCCCGCGAGCCACGGCGAGACGGTCGTGCTCCGTCTGCTCGACAAGGAGAGCAGCCTCAAGACGCTCGACTACCTCGGCTTCGACGGGCGTGACTACGAGCGCTTCACCCGGCTGATCAAGCGGCCCAACGGGATCTTCCTGGTCACCGGACCGACCGGTTCGGGCAAGACCACGACGCTGTACGCCGCGCTGCGCCAGTTGAACCGCAGCGACACGAAGATCATCACGGCCGAGGATCCGGTCGAGTTCAACATCGCCGGGATCAACCAGTGCCAGGTGCGCGCCAACATCGGGCTCACCTTTGCGCGGATCCTGCGCGCGATGCTGCGCCAGGCGCCGAACATCATCCTGGTGGGTGAGATCCGCGACCGCGAGACCGCCGAGATCGCGGTCCAGGCGGCGCTGACCGGACACCTCGTGTTCTCCACCTTGCACACGAACGACGCGCCGTCGGCGATCACCCGCCTGATCGACATGGGTGTCAAGCCGTTCCTGGTCGCCGCCGCGGTGCAGGGGGTGCTCGCCCAGCGTCTGATGCGTGTGCTGTGCTCGGAGTGCAAGGAGCCGTACCAGGCGACCGCGCCGGAGCTGCGCATCCTTGGCCTGGATCCCGAGCGTGCCGGCACGGTGACGCTGTACCGGGCGCGGGGCTGCCCGGCGTGCGAGCACACCGGGTTTCGCGGCCGCATCGGGATCTTCGAACTCATGGCGATGGACGGCGAGTTGCGCGAGCTGACCTTCCGGCGCGAGTCGACCGCCAAGCTCCGCGAGTACGCACGGACCGCCGGCGGGATGACCTCGCTCACCGACGACGGCGTCCGCAAGGTGCTGGACGGGCGGAGTTCGGTGGACGAGCTCTTGCGCGTGACCGCTGCGATGTAGCCTGGCGCCCACGACGCGATGACCGACATCTCACCCCTGCTCGACGCCTGTCTGGAGCAACGCGCCTCCGATCTGCACCTGTCCGTGGGCCGGCCGCCGGTCCTGCGCGTCGCCGGCGCGCTGCGCGAACACGGCAGCACGCCGCTATCCGCCGAGGACGTCATCGCGATGTCCGAGCAGATCATGCCGGAGCGCAATCGCCTCGAGCTGGAGAAGGTGGGCACGACCGACTTCGGCTACGCGTACGGCGACAAGTGCCGGTTCCGCGTCAGCGTGCTCACCCAGCGTGGCTACCGCGGGATCGTGATGCGCATGATCCCGTCCCGTCTGCTGTCGTTCGAGCAGATCGGGCTGCCGGAGTCCGTGCGCGGGCTGCTGTCGCTGCACCGCGGCCTCGTCCTGGTGACCGGGCCGACCGGTTCCGGCAAGACGACGACGCTCGCGACGATGATCGATTGGATCAACGAGAACCGTTCGGTCCACATCATCACGATCGAGGACCCGATCGAGTTCTACCACCACGGCAAGCGCGCCCAGATCACGCAGCGCGAGGTCGGCACCGACGTGCCCACGTTCGCCGAGGCGCTGCGCCGGGCCCTGCGCCAGGATCCCGACGTGATCCTGCTCGGCGAGATGCGCGATCTGGACACCACGTCGGCGGCGATCACCGCGGCGGAGACCGGACACCTCGTGTTCGGCACGTTGCACACGACCGGCTCGGCGCGCACCGTCGATCGCGTGATCGACCAGTACCCGACCAACCAGCAGGAGCAGATCCGAGCGCAGTTGTCGGTCGCCCTGGTCGGCGTGATCTCGCAGATCCTGGTGCCCACCGCCGACGGCAAGGGGCGGGTCGCCGCCTTCGAAGTGATGCTCAGCAACCCGGCGATCGAGAACCACATCCGCAAGTCCGAGACCTTCAAGATCCCCTCGGTGCTGCAGACCAGCCGGCGGCAGGGGATGGTTCTGCTCGACGACTCCCTCCTCGACCTCTACCGCAGCGGCCGGATCACCAAGGAGGTTGCGCTGGAGCACGCGTTCGACCGCAAGGGCCTCGAGCAGCGGCTCGGCGGAGGGGTCTGACGTGGCGCCGCGCCGCCTGCTGGGCCAGATCCTGAAGGATCAGGGGGTCATCCACGAGGGGATGGTCCAGGAGGCGCTCGCCGTGCAGCGCGAGCGCGGCGGCCGGATCGGCGAGCTGCTGCTCGAACTCGGGCACGTCGACCGCGCCCAGCTCGCCCGGGCGCTCGCCGAGCAGGCCGGGTTGCCGTTCTGGGACCTCGCCGTGCGGCCGCCTCAGCCGGAGGCGATCCGGCGGCTCGATGCCGCCTCCGCGCGCGCGTTCCGCGTGCTGCCGCTCGAACTCTCGGGCAACGAGCTGACCGTCGGGCTCAGCGACCCGCTCAACACGAGCGTGCTCCACGACCTGGGCTTCACCAGCGGATTGCAGGTGAAGGGCGTGGTCGTCGACGAAGCCGCGCTCGGTGCCGCGCTCGACAAGCATTACCGGGAGGACGCCGACCGCGCCAAGGCGCAGATGAAGGAGCTGGTCGCCGAGCTAGCCAAGCAGGGCGGCAAGTTCGACCTCGAGGACCGGGCGGCGATGGCGAGCGCGGCGCCGGTCGTCAAGCTGCTCAACTACATCCTCTACCAGGCGATCCGCGACAAGGCGTCGGACATCCACCTGGAGCCGTTCGAAAACGACTTCAAGATCCGCTACCGCGTCGACGGCGCCTTGTACGAGCTGGAGGCACCGCCGCCGCACCTGGCGATCGCGTTGATCTCGCGCGTCAAGGTGATGGCCGACCTCGACATCGCCGAGACCCGGTTGCCGCAGGACGGGCGCATCGAGCTGACCGTCGGCGGCCGCGCCGTCGACCTGCGCGTGTCGACCCTGCCGACGATGTTCGGCGAGTCGTGCGTGATGCGCGTGCTCGACCGTTCGGTCGTCGCGCTCGACCTCGACAACCTCGGGTTCACCGAGACCGAGCGCAAGGCGTTGCGCGGGTTCAACGACCTGCCGCACGGGATCGTGCTGGTCACCGGACCGACGGGCTCGGGCAAGACCACGACGCTATACGCGCTGCTCAACGAGGCGAACCGCGAGTCGATCAAGATCATCACCGTCGAGGATCCGGTGGAGTACGACCTCGACGGGATCGTGCAGATCGCGGTCAACGAGGAGATCGGCGTCACCTACGCCGCGGTGCTGCGCACCATCCTGCGTCAGGACCCCGACGTGATCCTGGTGGGGGAGATCCGCGACCGGGAGACCGCCCAGACCGCGATCGAGGCGAGCCTCACCGGCCACCTGGTGTTCTCGACGCTGCACACCAACGACGCGCCGAGCGCGGTCACCCGCATCATCGACATCGGCATCGAGCCGTTCCTGCTCACCGCGACCCTGCACGCCGTGGTGGCGCAGCGCCTGGTCCGGCGGGTGTGCACCGCGTGCAAGACGCTGTACGTGCCGAACGAGGACGTGCTGCGCGAGCTGGGCCTGCGCGCCGACGAGGTCGCCGGCAAGCAGTTCGCGCGCGGCAACGGCTGCGAGGCCTGCAACTTCAGCGGCTACCGCGGCCGCATGGCGCTGCTCGAGATCATGGTGCTCAACGACCGCCTGCGCGAGATGATCCTCGACGGTGCGAGCACGGCGGCGCTCGCGTCGGCGGCGCGCGAATCCGGGATGCGGACCCTGCGCGAATCCGGCCTGCGCGCGGTGTTCGACGGCCTCACGAGCGTCGAGGAAGTGGTGCGCGAGACGCTCTACACCTGACCGGTGCGCCGCCCGGACGTCCCGCCCAGGGCCCGGTGCACCATGGGGCAAGCGACTCCCGACGGCCTCGCTTGACAGCGGACTCCGCCCCGGCTACCGTCCGCCGCCCTTTTCCAGCCTCGCCGATGAAGCTCAAGGTCCGCCGGTCCAAGTTGAAGCGCGCCAAGAAGGTCGGTTTCCGCACCCGGTCGAAAACCGCCGGCGGCCGCAAGGTCATCAAGCGCAAGCGCAAGCGCACGGGCGGCTACTTCCGGGTCGGCTGATCGCCGACGACGCCCCCGGGCCCGACGCCGGGCGCACCCGTGAGGGTCAGCGCGCGCCCGGGATCTGCCGCTTGAGGAACTCCATGTCCTCGGCGAACTGCTGCAGCGCCGCGGAGTCGGCCGGGCTGAGCTGGACGTAGCCGAGCGTCACCTTGACGGCCTCATCGTCGATCTTGACGCAGTCGATTACGCGACAGTCCAGCTCGAAGTAGCCCTTCTTGAACAGCTTGATCTGGAACTTCGCGGTCAGCGGGCTGCCCTTGATGAACAGCTGACTCGCCTGGTCGGCGTTCAGCCCATTCTTCGCCCCGGACCAGCTGAACTGCAGGCGTTCGGCGTCGACGTTGAGCATCGTGCCGACGATCGTGCGGAGGGTCGAGCTGACGAACCGCCGCTGGTTGGGGTTGGCCTGCATGCCGCGCACGTCGTCGGGGAACGTGATCAGCACGCGGCCCTCCTCGATCGTGCCCGGCGGGCTGCCTGCGGCGAGCGCCGCGTCGTTGAGGGTGCTGATCACCTTGCGGCGCGCCTCCTCGTCGTCGTCGAACATCGGCACGAGCTTGTTGATCCCGAGCTTCGTGATGATGTCGCGCGCGAACGCCGACGGCTGGGAGATCACGAGCTGCCCCCCCTCCGCCTTGCAGCGCTTGTACGCCTTGATGATCGCGCCCAGCGCGGTCGAATTGATGAACTTCACCAGGCGCAGGTTCAGGATGACGTGGGGGATGCCGCTCGCCAGCAGACTCTCGACTTCCTCCTGCAGCTTGGGACAGTAGAAGGTGTCGAATTCACCCTTGAGGGTGAGGGTCGCGTAGTCGTCGTGGATGGACTTGTCGATCTTCATGCAGGGCCTCGGAGTCGGCTGGCGCGGGCGTGCCGCGGGGCGCCGATCATGGCCGGAGCCCCGGGCGGGCGCAAACGGTCCGTGCGCCGGCCGGCCGGGCCGCCGCTGCCCGGGCCGCGCGAGCATCCGCGCGCGAGCCTTGCCGGTCGGCTGCTAGAGTGCCGCGTATGAAGCGCTTCCTGTTCTGGGGTCGGTCCGCTGACGGGACGCGGTCGAGTCCCGCCGACGCGACACCGGACGTGCAGGAAGGCCTGCTCACCGGCAACCCGCGCGAGGACCAGGCGTCGATGCAGATCCTGCTGGAGAGCATCGCGGAGGTGACCTCCGGGATGGAGCTGGACGACGTGCTCGACCGCATCGCGCGCAAGTCGATCCAGGTCACCGATGCCGAGCGTGCGCTCGTCCTGCTCGGCGACAACGCGCAGAAGCTCGAGATCCGCATCGCGCGCGACAATCGCGGCAACGCGCTGCAGGGCGACCTGCAGTACAGCCGCTCGATGGTCGCACGCTGCCTGGCCGAGCGCCAGGCCGTCCGCTCGGTCGTGCGCTCCGACCAGGAGGCGCTCGAGCTGGGCCAGTCGGTGTTCGACCTGAAGCTGCGCGCGGTGATGTGCGCCCCGCTGGTCGCGCGCGGCCGGGACGTCGGGGTGATCTACGTCGACTCCAAGGCGCAGCGGCGCGAGTTCACCGGCCGCGACCTCGCGCTGTTCGGCGCGCTCTCGGCGCAGACCGCGATCGCGGTCGAGAACGCCCGCCTGCACCGCGACTCGCTCGAGAAGGTCCGCCTGGAGAAGGAGATCGAGCTGGCGCGCCACATCCAGCACCACCTCCTGACCGAGGTGCCGGAGCACATCGACGGCGTCGACCTCGCCCTGCACTTCGCCGCGTTCGACCAGACGAGCGGCGACACCTACGACGTCGTCGTCCAGCCGGGCGGCAGCCTGGCGATCGCCATCGCCGACGCGACCGGGCACGGCATCGGCGCGGCGCTCCTTACCCACGCCTTCCAGGCGGCGTTGCGCAGCTACCTCGAGCTGATCGACGACCTCGAACGCGTGACCGTCCGCCTCAACGACCGCCTGGTCGAGAGCTCGGAAGAAGGCCACTTCCTGTCCATGCTGCTCGTGGGCCTCGACCGCGAGCGCCGGCGCCTGACCTACGTGAACGCCGGCCATCCCGGCCTCGTGCTCGTGCGCGACGGCGTGGTCCAGGAGTTCGAGCGCACCGGGATGGTGCTCGGCGTGGTCGGCGGCCAGCCCTACCCGGCCGCCGGCCCGATCGAGCTGCGCCCCGGGGACCTGCTCTTCCTGCGTACCGACGGCGTCGACGAAGCGATGGACCGCTCGCGCGAGCTGTTCGGCAGCCGCCGGCTGCACGAGGTCCTTGCCCGCGCCGCGAACGGCAGCGCGGCCGACGTGCTCGCGGAAGTGAATGCCGCCCTGCGCCGTCACACCGGCGGCGGCCCGTGCGAGGATGACCTGACCATGATCGCCGTGAAGATTTGCTGATGGCCAACCGCGTCGTCGTGTTCACCGTGGTTGCCGTGGCGGTCGTCGCATCCGCGGGTGCCGGCCTCTACTGGCAGCAGGCGCGCGCCGCCGCCCGCGAGCGCGAGCAGCTCGTGTCGGCGGCCGAGGTCGAGCTGGGGCGCGACCCGCAGGACCGCGGCGCGCTGGTGCGCGCGGACCGTGACCTCGCGACGCGCATCGAGGTCGATCCGCACCCCGACATGCTGCACGCGCGCGCGCGCATCGCGCTCGCGCTGCGCACCCCGGACCAGGCGCTCCAGCTCCTCGACGAGGCGGCGTTCCGCGGGGCCGCCGCGAGCGTCCTGGCGGGAACCCGCGCGCGCGCCCATGCGATGCGCCACGCGATCGGCGGCCGCATCGACGATGCACGCCAGGCCATCCGCGCCGCGCTCGACCATTTCGAGGCGACCAACGAGCCGGCTTCCGCGCTGCTCGCCTGGCAGTGCGCGACCCGGATCGGCGACAGCGAGGAGGAAGCCGAGATCGCCGAACGCCTCGCCGCCGCGCATCCGGATTCGTTCGAGAGCCGCGTCGTGCAGGCGCTGCGCGCCTTCGACCCGGAGCGGCCGGAGACCGGCGCTGCCCTGCGCGACCTGCGGGTCGAGGGACCGTCGATCCCGGAGATCGAGGTCGCGATCGCGGCGCTCGACGTCCTGTCCGACGACGAAGACGCGCAGGCGCGCGGGTTCGTTGCCATCCGTGCCGTGCTCGCCGAGGTGCCCGCGTCGAAGCCGGCGCGCCTCGTCGCAGTGATGGCGCACGACCGTGCGGGCGACGTCGCGGGCCGCAACGTCCACTTGCGGTGGCTCGCCGACAGCTTCCCGCAGGACGAGCGGGCGGGGCAATGGCGCGATCTCGCGCGCCAGCAGTGACGGCGCGCGCCCGCGCGGGGGAGGCGGGCGCCGCCCGGGGAGCCGGGCACAACCGGCGCGGCCGACGGGTCGCGGTGACTGCGCTGCTGATCGCCCTGCTGTTCTTCGGCGGGCAGGGGCTCTCGTTCCGCGCCGACCGCGGGCGCGGGGAGGAGCGCGGCGCGCCCTTCGCGACGCCGCCGAGCCCGTCTTCCCCGGCGGACACACCGGAGCCCGAGACCGCGGCGCCCGCTCCCGCTCCCGCGAGCGAACCGCACCAGGACGCGGACCGCTTCCACGGCCGGCTCGCC
>DATGPD010000173.1:0-2814 GCA_035305285.1 Planctomycetota bacterium | reverse complement strand
CTCGCGCGCGCTCGATGCGACCAGCCGGCCGGCGAACAGGATCGGCTCCATCCGCAAGACGTTACGCCCATCGCGCCGCGGCGAGAAGGCGCGGCGCCCGGCTCGTGCCGCTCGGCGGCCCGACCCCGCGCAGCGCACCCGCGGGACGTTTGCCGACCGGAGCGGCGGGATGATCGTGCCGGTCCCGCTGCCGTCGCTGCCCGACGGGTTAGCCCTCCACGCGCAGCACACGTCGCTCGACCGGGCAAGCTCGCGCGCAGCGACGCAGGCCCGCATCCGCCGCCCGAGGGGGCGCGGCCGGCTCAGCGCACCAGCACGCCGACGCGCAGCTCGACCTCCCGGAACGCACCGGGCTGGCCCACCTCCACGCGGTACGCGCCGCCGCCGAGGTCCTCGATGGCGCGGATCAGGTCGCCGGGCACGATCCCGGCGCGCTCGGCGTCCGAACCCGGGATCACGTCGATGACCTGCCAGCCGCCCCCGTGGCGACGCAGGCCCAGCCCGTCGCTGAACCGCGACTCGACGGTCACCGGCGGCGCGGCCTCGCGCGCGAAGCGCGCCTGCGCGGTACGCGCGTCCAGCGTGACGATGAAGTGGCGCAGCAGCTCGGCGCCCAGCATCGCGCCGTTGCACGGCATCAACGAGACCAGCGGTTGCTGCACGCGGTGCGGGCCGACGTGCAGGTCGCCGTCGAACCGGCCGATGCGCACCCGGGTGAGCCCGGACACGGTGGCGAGCAGCGGCCCCTCGATGGGCGGCGCGGCGAACGCGAGGCGCTCGCCCTCCGCCTCGGGCACGATCAACCCCTGGTCGTTGCCGGTGTCGACCAGCACCTCGACCGGATGCTCGCCGAGCATGACCTGCACGCGCGGCGTCTTGCCCGCCACGGTCATCGGCAGCACGTCGCGGTCGTCCCCGCCGACCGGCAGCGTCGCGCGCGAGAGCACGAGCCGGCGGCTCGGGTAGTCGACGGTCAGCGTGCAGCCCGAGAACGCGCTGAAGCCGAGGATCCCCACGACCGGCCGGCCGCCGTAGTGCACGTCGAGGTCCTCGCCGGGCAGGACGACCGCGCGTACGCGTGACACCGTCGCGCCGGCGGCCAGTTCCACGTCGGGCAGGTCGGCGACGGTGTCGATCCCGCGCGTGCGGCCGTTGGCGCCGGTCAGCGAGCCGCGCACGCGCCAGGTCTGCATCGCGACGCGCTCGGCGAGCCGCTGCGAGACGACCATCGGCCCCGATCCGGTGTCGAGCTTGAAGCGGAACGGGCCCTGCCCCCCGATCCGCACGTCCAGCAGGGGCACGCCCTCGTCGAGCACGATCGGGACGATGACGCGGTCGGCGGCGAGCGCGAGCTGCGTGCTGCCCGCGTCCAGCGTGACGCAACCGGCGGACGACGCGAGCAGCAACAGCCCAGCGAAGGCGCGCGCGGCCGGCCGCGCGCGGGCCGCGTTCCGCCCACCGCCCGCCGATCCGCGCTCGCCGGCCGGTTCCATCGGGAGCTGCCCGCGTTCCTTCAACGCGCGCTCATTCCTCGCCGTCCTCGCGCAGGAAGCGGTGGCAGACCGGCATCCGCCGGCCGCTCCAGCTCCGCTCGGTGATGCGCAGAGTCGGCGGGTACTGGAAACGCTTGAACTCGCTGTTCTGCACGCGCGCGTAGAGCTGCTGCACGCGCGCCGGCGCCATCCCGGTCTCGCGCGCGGTCGCCTCGACCGACATCTCGCGCTCGACGAGGCAGCGCAGGACCGGATCGAGCTCGGCGTACGGCGGCAGGCTGTCGGTGTCGAGCTGGCCTTCGCGCAGCTCGGCCGACGGCGGCTTCTCGATCGAACCGGCGGGGATCCGTTCGCCGTCGCGGTTGATCCAGCGCGCGAGCGCGTAGACCTCGGTCTTCCACAGGTCGGCGATCGGGGCGAGCGCGCCGCACGTGTCGCCGTACAGCGTGTTGTAGCCGACGGCGCACTCGCTCTTGTTGCCGGTCGCGAGCAGCATGTGGCCGAACTTGTTGGCGAACGCCATCAGCAGCGTCCCGCGGATGCGCGCCTGCAGGTTCTCCTCGGTGACGTCGGGCGCGCGGCCGGCGAACGCCGGCGCGAGCGTCGCCTCGAACGCCCGGTGCACGTCCTCGATCCCGAGCTGCACCAGACGGATGCCGAGGTTGCGGGCGAGCGCCTCGGCGTCGCTGACGCTGTGCGCGCTGCTGAAGCGCGACGGCATCGCGATCCCGACGACGTGCTCCGCGCCGAGCGCGTCGGCGGCGAGCGTGGCGACCAGCGCGCTGTCGAGTCCGCCGGACAGGCCGACGACGGCTGCGCGCAGGCCGAACTTGTGCCCGTAGTCGCGGATCCCCTGGGTGAGCGCGAGGTACCACATCTCCTCGCGCGCGCGCGGCACGAACGGCTCGGTCCACGGCTGCGTGGTGTCGACCACGCGCACCGCGCTCGCGAAACACACCGGTGCGAACGCGAGGCCTTCCGGCTTGACCGCCATCGAGCTGCCGTCGAACTGCATCTCGACGTTGCCGCCGACCATGTTGACGCACACGATCGGCACGCGGTGCCGGCGGCTCTGCTGCTGGAACATGCGGAAGCGGAACTCGTCGCGCCCGGCGCACCACGGGCTGGCCGAGAGGTTGACCACCAGCTCGGCGCCGGCGGCGACCACCCGCTCGACCGGGTCGAGCGGGTACAGCCGCTCGCGCCAGAACTCGGCGTCATTCCAGCTGTCCTCGCAGATCACGATCCCGACCCGCCGGCCGGCGACCTCGACGAGGTTCTCCTCGGGCCGGGTCCAGGGTTCGAAGTAGCGCGCCTCGTC
>DATGPD010000172.1:0-7035 GCA_035305285.1 Planctomycetota bacterium | reverse complement strand
AGGTGGAATGGGTGGACGTCGACGTGTTCGACGCCGGCGGGCTGTTGGTCGATCGGTTGGGGAGTGCGTGCAACGAGGGGGACGGATGGCGGCTGAAGCTGGTGCTGCCGCCCGGGGGAGGGGGCGAGGTGGTGGTGCGTGCGTTCGAGAGGAAGCCGGTGCGCCGTGCGGTGGCGGGTGAGCGGGTGGAGGTCGTGGTGGCGTGAGGGATGATCGGGACCGCGGCGCGCCGGGTGCCGTTGTTCCCATGGTCCAGGGGTGGACGCCCGCTCCCGGGCTCGTGCTCGACCAGCACGGCAACCCGGTGCCCGGCGCACGCGTGTGGCTGCGCGACTGCGACGAGACCGGCCAGCAGGCCGACAGTGCCGTGCGCGAGGTGCTCACCGACCGCTCCGGGCGGTTCCGCCACCGTTCGGTCGAGCCCGGCTGGCACGACCTGCTCCCCCGACCGGCAGGCCCGAGGCACCGGTCGCGTTCCGCGTCGCACCGGGGGTGTGACGCGCGAGCTGCGCGGGCCGTTCTGGCAAACCGGCGTCCGGCACCTTGTTGCTAGACTCCGCCGCCCGATGACTGGCCACCCCGCGCCGACCGTCCTGCGGGGACGGCTCCTGCTCGCGATCGCGCTCGCGTCGTTCGCCGTCCTGTTCTTCCAGATCGCGGTCACGCGCGTGCTCAGCGTGGTGCTGTGGTACCACTGGGCGTTCCTGTCGATCTCGCTCGCGATGCTCGGCCTCGGCGCGCCGGGCGTGTGGTTCGCGCTGCGCCCGCCGCGGCCCGGGCTGCTGAAGGTGCTGCTGTGGGCGGGCGGCATCGCGTTGCCCGCCGCGGTGCTCGGTGTGGTCGGCATCGGCAACCGGTTCCAGGCCTGGTCGGTGCTCCCGGCGATGGCCTGCCTCCTCGTGCCGTTCCTGTTGCTCGGCGCCGCGGTCTGCCTGCTGCTGCTCGAAGCGCCGGGGCCGTCGGTGGGGCCGATGTACGGCGCGGACCTGCTCGGCGCGGCGGCCGCGGCGGCGCTCGTGATCCCGGCGCTCGGCGTGGTGGCGACGCCGGTCGCCGCCGGCCTGCTCGGCGTGCTGCCGGTCGCCGCCGCGATCCTCGCCGGCGCGCCGTGGCGCCCGTGTGCACTGACGTGCGCGGCGATCCTCGGCCTGTGCTCGTTCGGCGAGCTGTTCGAGGTGCGGCACGGCAAATCGTACGACGAGAACGTGTTCCGCCCGATCCACGTCGAGTGGACGCCGACCGCGCGCCTGTCGTTCTTCGACGAGATGTTCTTCGTCCACGGGGCGCGCACCGGGTTCGGGTGGGGGTTCGGCACGAAGGCGCCGAAGGTCGAGATCGACCAGTACTGGATGGAGCAGGACGGCAGCGCCGGCACGCCGATCACGCGCTTCGACGGCGACGTGCGCGACATGTCGGAGTACGAGTACCTGCTCTTCGACGTCACCACCGTCGGCTATCAGGTGCGGCCGCCGCGGCGCGTCGCGGTGATCGGCGGCGGCGGCGGGCGCGACATCCTCACCGCCCTGCTGGCGCGCGCCGAGCACGTCGACGCGGTCGAGCTGAACCCCGGCGTGGTCAAGATGGTGTCGGGCAGGTTCCGCGACTTCAGCGGCGACCCCTACCACGCGCCCGGCGTGCACGCGCACGTCAGCGAGGGCCGCAGTTTCCTGACCCGGTCGCCCGGCAACTATGACTGCATCCAGATCTCGCTGATCGACAGCTGGGCCGCGACCGCGGCCGGGGCGTACTCGCTGGCGGAGAACAACCTCTACACCGTCGAGGCCTACCGCCTCTACCTCGACCGCCTGGGGCCCGACGGCTTCGTGTCGACCAGCCGCTGGATGCTCGGCAGCAACAGCCTCGAGCTGGTCCGCCTGCTGTTCCTGCAGCAGCAGGCGCTGCGCGAAGCCGGGTTCGCCGACCCGGACGCGCACACCGTGGTGGTGCGCGGCGACCAGGTGGGGACGGTGCTGACCAGCAAGCGGCCGTTCACCGGCGAGGAGATCGAGCGCGTGCGGGAAGTGTGCGACGCGCGCGGCTTCACCCTGCTGTATCCGCGCGCGCCGGACCCCACGGACCCGGCGGACGTGGCGACGCTCCTGCGCGAGGGGCCCGAGGTGCTCGTGCGCTACGGCCTGCACATGGTGCCGCCGACCGACGACCGGCCGTTCTTCTTCCAGTCGTTGCCGATCTTCGGCACGTTCGACACCGAGTTCGCCCGCCAGTTCGGGGTGAACGCGATGTCGGTGCGCGCGCTGCAGTACCTGATGCTGACCCTGCTCGCGGTCACGCTCGTGTTGTTCTTCGCACCATTCGTGCTCGCGCGCGCGCTGCCGCGCGGTCCCGCCTTCTGGCGCGGCAGTGCCTACTTCGCGGCGATCGGCCTCGCGTTCATGCTCATCGAGGTGCCCTGGCTGCAGCGGCTCGTGCTCTACGTCGGCCACCCGAGCGTCGCCGCCACGGTCACCATCGGTGCGCTGCTGACCGGCGCGGGGCTCGGCGCGCTGCACTCGCCGCGCACCGGGCTCCGCCGCTGGCAGCGTGCGTGGTGGCTGACGCCGCTGGTGCTCGCCGCGGGGAACGCCGGCATGCCCGCGCTGTTCGGCGCGACGCTCGGCTGGTCCGAACCGGCGCGGATCGCGACGGCGGTCGGGCTGCTCGTGCCGGTCGGCTTCCTGCTCGGCCACTTCCTGCCGCTCGGCATGGTGCGCTTCGGCGACCGGAGCAAGGCGTGGTACTGGGCGCTCAACGGCGCGTGCGGCGTGCTCGCCAGCGTGTGTTCGCTGGCGCTGGCGATGGCGTTCGGCTTCGCCGCGGTCGCGTGGCTCGGGGTCGCGGCCTACGTCGTCGCCGGGCTCCTGCTGCAGGCGCGGTGACGCCCCGGCGACCGCCGGGTTTCGTGTGTCGACCGGCGCCCTAGACTGTCCCGGATGCCGAACGGGTTCGCCTCGCGCGTGGTCGTCACGGCGGCGCACGCGGGCGGCATCGTCGCCGGGATCCGTGCCCTGACGTGCATCCGGGGGGACTGGCAGTGGCTGTTCCCCGCCGGCCAGCGCGAGGCGTTCTCGGTGGTGGCCGCGGTTGCGGTCTGCGCGTGCGCCGCGGCGCTGGTCGCGGACCTCCGCCGTCCCGCGCCCGCGCTCGCCCCGCTGCTGCGTCGACTGTTCGTGCTCGCGGTCGCGGCGGCGGCCGGCCAGTGGCTGTTCGCCCGGCGCTTCCACCCCGTGCTGGCATGGCTCGCGGCCGCGACCGTGCTCGGGACGCTTGCCGTCGCGCGTCTTGCCGCTCCGCGCATCCGCGCGGCCGCGGGCCTCGCGCGTCTGGAGCGCCTCGCCTTCCAGTGCGCGCTGACGCTCGTGCTGTTCGAACTGGGGCTGCGCGCGCTCGGCAGCGTCAGCCGCCACCCGGTTTTCGGCCTGCTCGACGACGAAGAGCGCGCCACGCTGGAACGCTTCGCGATGGCGCCCGGGCAGGTGCACCTCGGCTTCCCGTGCAACGAACTCGGGCACTACGACGAACCGTTCACGCCGGGCACCGGCGCGGGCGACGTGGTCGTGGCGATCGGCGACTCGTTCGCGGTCGGGGTCGTCCCGCACGCGCGGCACTACACGACCGTGTGCGAGGGGCTGCTGCCCGGCGTGCGCGTGCACAACCTGGGCGTGTCGGCGATCGGTCCCGCCGGCTACCACCACCTCCTCGTGGAACAGGGTCTGCCGCTGCGTCCGGACGCGGTCGTCGTCGCCCTCTTCCTCGGCAACGACGTCGGCAACGCGGCGCGCTGGCGGGAGCGGACCTCGTGGCTGGCCTCGGTCTTCGACCGCCGCAGCATCCGCGCGATCCAGGTGCCGCTGCGCCTGTGGCGAATGCGCGGCCAGCGCGGGTCGCTGCTGCAGGCTGCGGGACCGGCGGGCGCCGACGTGCCGTTCGCCACCGACGCCGAGATGCGCGCCGCCCTGCCGTGGGTCGACGATCCCATGCTGGAGCAGCCGACCTTCACCGAGGAGGCGTTCCTGGCGATGGAGGTGGAGCGCGCCCTCGTGCTGCAGCACGCCGACCGGCGCGGACTGTGGGACAAGACGTTCGCGGCGATCGCGGCGATGCGCGAGGCGTGCGGTGCCGTCCCGTTCGGGGTCCTGTTGATCCCCGACGAGTTCCAGGTCGAGGACGCGTTGTGGGCGGAGGTCGTCGCGCGCGCGGAACTCGTCATGGAACGCGACGCACCGCAGCGGCGTGCCGCAGCCTGGCTGGATGCCGCGGGCATCCCGTTCGTCGACCTCCTCCCGGACCTGCGCGCGATGCCGCCGCTCGGCGACGGCCGGCGGCACGTGTACCACCTGCGCGACGCGCACTTCAACGCGCGCGGGAACGCGGTCGCCGGGCGCGGACTCGCGCGCCTCGTCGCCGCGCTCCTCGGCCGGTGAGCGCGGGCGTCAGCGCTCGGCGAGCCAGCGCTTGACCCGCGCGTAGTGCGTGCTGGCGAAACACTCCGCGGCGAGCTGCTCGTACTTCGCCCAGCCCTCGTCCCGCCGCCCGGCCTGGAACGCGGCGCGCGCTGCGCGGTACAGCTCGCGGGCCTTCGGCTCGTGCTGCGCACGCAGCGCGGCGAACCCGGCCATCACCTCGCGGGCGGCGTCGGCGAACGCGAAGCGCTCGCGGAAGGCGAGGAACTCGTCGATCCACGGCGCATCGCCCGCGCCCGCCATCGCCTGCGCGATCCGCGCCGCGGCCGGGCCTGCCGCCGCGTCGATGCGCGCCATCACCGCCGCGGCACGCTGCTCCAGCTCGGGCGTGAGCTTCATGGTCCGCGCGCGGAGTACGGCGGCGCACGCGTCGCGCTCCCGGCCTTCCCCTTGCGCCTCGGCGAAGGCGAGCAGCGCCGCGGGGTCGTCGCTGCTCGAGGCTTCGAGCCACGCGATCGCGTCGGCCCAGGGCAGGGCGACGAACGCGTGCGGCGCCTTCGCCGCGAACAGGCGTGCCGCCGGGAAGCCGAACTCGATCAGGCGCTCGTAGCTGTCGCGGCCCTGCGCGAACGGGACCGCCTCGTCGTGTTCGCCATGCACGACCGCGACCGGCACCCGGCGCTGCGCGGCGAGCAGCTCGTCGCCCTGGAACACGTCGGGCTCGTTCTGGATGACCAGGCCGGCGGCGATCGGGAACACCCCGTCGACCAGGTCGGGGAAGTGCATGGGGAAGAACCAGGCGAGGAAGCCACCCTGCGAGTGCCCGCCGACGAACACCTTGCCGAGACGCAGCTTCTGCTTCAGCTCGCGGATCAGGTCGGCGACCAGCGCAGGACTCTCGCGCTCGGTGTTGGGGTAGCCCTCGTAGGTGCTCTTCCCCATCCAGTTCACGTAGGTGTAGTTGTGCCGCGGATCGTCCGGCGGGCTGTCGTGGACCCACTGCTCGCCGTCGATGCCGATCACCACGAACCGCTCGCCGATACCGTTCCTTCCGGCGATCGTGTCGAGGTACGGTCGGCTCGCGTAGTTCGAGCCGTGCAGGATCACGACCGCCGGCCACGTGCTGCCCGGCTTCCACGACGGCGGGACGCGCACGTGGTAGGTGAGCCGGTTGCTGCCGATCGCGTCGACGATCTGTCCGGGCTTCGGCTTGACGTCGCGCGCGTGTCCTTCGAGCCGCTGGGCGATGAGGCTCCACTTGCCGCGCTCGCTCTCCGCCGCGCCGAACGCGGCCTTGCCGCCGTCGCGCAGCTCCGCCCAGATCTCGCCCGTCCCGAACGGCCCGCGGTACTGCAGCGTCATCCGCCGGCCGCGCACCTCGCCCTTGACCCCGGTCCAGCCCGCGGCGCCGAGGATGCCGTGCACGGCGTTGCCCTTCTGTTCGAGCTGCAGCATGCCCCAGCTCGTCCGCCAGTAGCCGTGCACCTTCGCGGGCTGGCCCTGAGTCGCCTTGGGATCCTGCCGCCAGCCGCGCCACTCCCGGCCGCCGGCCGCGAGCCGTCCGGTGAATCCGTGACCGCTCGCGTCGAGCTGCGCCTCGCCCTCGCCCTCCCGGTTGCCCGCGCGCCAGCGGAACGACAGCGCCTTGCCGGACGCCGTGCCCTCGAGTGTGCGCCTGGCGTTGCCTTCGCCGAGGGTGCCTTCGACGGCGCCCTGGTCCTGGCGCAGGCTGAGCACGCCCTCGTTGGTGAACCAGGTGCCCGACCAGGCCGGGGACTGCGCTGCGGAAGGTCCCGCAAGGGCGCCGGCGACGAGACAGCAGAGTACGAGACGCATGGAGCGCGATCATGGCAGCGGCTCGGCAGCCGAGGGTCACGGCTCGGTCACGGAGCCGGGACGGGGGGCTCCGGCGGCGCACTTGGTTCGCGGGTCCGCGGCGAGACGGGCCTTCGGCTCGCGCACTTCGCGCTTCGCCGTGCGCCGTCCGCGGCGGACGATGCGCGCGCCGTCGAGCGGCTCGCCGCGCGCCGGCCGTCTCGGGAAGTGCCATGCCGAACCGTCCATCGTGCCATCCGATCCGCGTCCGCAGGAGCGTCGCCGCGGTCCTGGCCGCCGCGCTCGCCACGGGCGCGTGCACGAGCTTCGACTACGAGTTGCTTCGCAAGCACGTCCTGCCGACCGACGAGAACGGGCGCATCGTCGACGTCGAGAGCGGGCGCGCGCTCGCCGACGACGACGTCGACGCCCTCATCCGCGACCTGTTGCAGGAAGCGCAGGCGGGCGCGACCGCACAGGCGCGGACCAGCGGCAGGCGCGAGCTCCTGATCCACATCCACGGCGGGCTGAACCCGGCGACCGCCTCGCTCGCGACGGCGCAGGCCGCGCTGCGCCGCATGCAGGACGACCCGCACGCGCCGCACGCGATCTTCATCATCTGGCCCTCCGGCGCATTCTCGACGTGGAGCGACCACCTGCTGCGGGTGCGGCAGGGCGTGCGCTGGCCGCAGGCTCCAGGGTGGGCGACGGCGCCGTTCATCCTGGTCAGCGACCTCGCCAGCAGCATCGCCGCCGCGCCGCGCACCCTGCTCTTCCAGTGGGCGCTGGACGCGCGCGTCGCCGCGAAGGTCGCGTTCGA
>DATGPD010000171.1:0-2586 GCA_035305285.1 Planctomycetota bacterium | reverse complement strand
CGTGCAGCGCAGGTCGCCGCCCAGGCGCGCGGCGATCTCGCGCGCGATCGACAGGCCGATGCCGAGGCCCTGCACGCGGCGCGACAGGGCACCGTCGCCCTGCGTCCACGGCGCGAACAGGCGCGCCTGCAGCGCCGGTGGCACGCCCGGCCCGGTGTCGCGCACCCGGTACTCGATCCAGGGGGTGCCGTCGCGCGTGGTCGCCGACAGTTCCAGCGCGACCTCGCCGCGTTCGGTGAACTTGATCGCGTTGCCGACCACCTGCAGGAGCACCTGGCGCACGCGGGTCGGGTCGCCGATGACCTGGGCGGGCAGCGGCTCGCGCGGCGTGACGGTCAGCGCGAGGCCCTTGCCGGTGGCGCGCGGCCGCAGGAACTCGGCGAGGTCGACCAGCAGCGCGCGCGGATCGAACGGGCAGTTCTCGATCAGCAGCTCGCCGGTGCCGAGCCGCGCGAGGTCGAGCAGCTCGTTCAGCAGCGAGTGCAGGTGCAGCGCGTTGCGCCGGATCGGCTCGACCTGGGCCGCGGCCTCGGCCGGCAGGTCGGACTCGGCGAGCAGCGACGTGAACCCGATCATCGCGGTCAGCGGCGTGCGCAGCTCGTGGCTCAGGTTGGCGAGGAACTCGGCCTTCATGCGGTCGAGCACCAGGAGCTGCTCGTTCTGCTGCGCGATCGACTGGTGGCTGGCGCGCAGGTTGACGCGCATATGGTCGAGCGTCTGCGCGAGCCGGCCCAGCTCGGTGCGGCTGTCGACGGTCACCGGTCGCTCCAGGTCGCCGCGGCCGAGGCGGCGCGCCTGGTCGTCGAGCTGGAGGAGCGGCTGGTGCAGCATCGAGCGCAGGAGCCAGGTGACCACGAGCACCAGCGCCGCGAAGGTCGCGGTGAAGATCGTGAGCGTCTCGCGCGTGCGCTCGGTGACGAGCTGCGCGGCGTGCTCGGCGCGCAGGCCCAGGTTCACCGTCCCGAGCGAGGCGAGCGACGGATCCGCGGGCACACGGATCGGCGCGCGGAACACGCGGCAGTCGGGTATCGGCGCGTCGGCGCGCGGATCGACGTCGGGGCGCGCGGCGATCACGGTGCCGTCCGGCAGGGTCACCGCCATGAAGCCGACCCGCGGGTCCTCGCTGACCACCGAGTCGACGTAGGTCTGGACGTAGGTGTAGCGGCGCTCCAGGACCCACTCGACCATGCTCGCCGCGGCCGAGCGCGCGAGCGTGCTGCCGAGCCCGTCCATCTGTCGGGTCAGCGCGTCGCGGGTGGAACGGAGCTGCAGCGAACCGGAGATGGCGAACGCCGCGCCGAGCACCACGAGCGTGGCGAGCGTCAGGCGGCGACCGAGACTGGCGCGGCCCGGACGGGACGTGCCGGCGTGCTCGTTCGGTTGCTGCCGGTCGATGGTCACTTGCCGTCGGCGGGTGCCGGTGCCGGCGCGGGCTCGGGCTCGGGCTGGAACTTCCGGGCCTGCTTCATGCCCGCACGCACGAAGTCGAAGTCCGCGTCCTCGGCCGGCTGGAAGCCGGTGACCTTGAGCGCGGCGAGCGACGCCGGGCGCTCGAGGTCGAGCACGGCCTTGCGCAACGCGGCGCACACGTCCGCCGCCAGGCCGGCGCGCGCGAGCCACGCCTTGCTCAGGTTGTCGAACGACTTCAGCACGCGCAGCTCGCGCTTGTGGTCCATGCGCTCGAAGGTCGCGACGTGCGCCGAACCGGCGTCGTACTGGCCGACCTGCACGGCCTTCACGACCGCGTCGTGGCGGCCGAGGTAGGCGAACCCGCGCAGGTCCTTGGCGGTGATCCCGGCGGCGACGAGTTCCGCCTGGACGAGGTAGCGGCCGATCGTGGAGCTCTCGTCGCCGAACGCGAACGTGCGGCCGGCGAGATCCGACAGTGCGCGGATCGGGCTGTCCTTGCGCACGAAGATCACGCCGCGGACCAGCTTGTCGCCGTCGTCCTCCTCGGCGGCGAGCAGCGTGATCGCGGGATTGCGTTCCTTGGCGAGCACGTAGCTCGCCGGGCCGAAGCGCACGACGTCGACCTCGCCCGCGAGGAACGCTGCCATCGACTCCTCGTACGTGCCGTCGATGCGCAGCTCGATGACGACCGGGCGCCCGTAATGCTTCGTCGCCAGCTCTTCGAGGTCCTCGATCACCGGCGCGAAGCTGCGGTACATCTCGGAGGCCTTCTCCGAGGCATAGACGCCGAAGCGCAGCTTCACCACCGACGGGATGCGCGTGCGCGGCTGGGCGCTGAGCGCGGCAGCGAGCGGTACGGCAACGGCCAGGAGGCAGAGCGGTTTCACGGGCGTTCCTCCCCTGTCCTATCGGCCGGCCCGTCGGCTGCGCTGAACGCCCGGCGGCGCTCAGCCGGCAGCGGTGCGCGCCCGTGCCGCCGGGGTCATCCGCCCGCGCAGGGCGATGCCGATCGCAGCGGCGGTCCGGTGCACGACCTCGCCGGAGGTGACGTGCTCGCCGATCTCGACCTGGACGGTGTGTCCCAAGGCGAGATCGGCGGTGACCCCGGCGAGTCGCAGTCCGTCGTCACTGCGGTCGAGCAGCTGCGCGGCGAAGGTCGCCTCGCCGACGTGCACG
>DATGPD010000170.1:0-9452 GCA_035305285.1 Planctomycetota bacterium | reverse complement strand
TTCGGACCCGTGCGGCGCGCCGACGAGGCGCGCGGCGCGGCCCCCGCGGAGCGCTTCGCGCTCGCCGACGGCACGCGCTTCGGCGTCATCGCGAGCACGACGCAGCCGTTCTGCGGGAGCTGTGATCGCGCCCGCCTGACCGCCGACGGGACGCTGTTCACCTGCCTCTACGCGCGCACCGGCCTCGACCTGCGCCAGCTGCTGCGCTCGGGCGCGAGCGACGCGGAGCTGGCGGCGGCGATCGCCGCGGTGTGGCGTCGCCGCACCGACAAGGGTGCCGAGGAGCGCCTGCGGCTCGCCGCGGCGCGGCGTCCGCTCGCGGGCGTGACCGAGCTGCGCGAGGAGCCGCACCTGGAAATGCACACGCGCGGCGGCTGACTCAGGAGTCGCTGAACGGCAGGGTCAGCGCGTTGGTGAGTCCGAAGCCGCCGCGCGGGCAGACCAGGACGCCCTGCGCGCAGAGCTGCAGGCCGCACAACCCGGGCGCGAGCGGGATCGGCAGCCCGAGGGTGCCGTTCGCCGTGCACGCCGCGCCGCCCGCAAGCGGAACGGCGAGCACCGCGGCCGGCGGAAGCGCCGCGGGGTGGTAGACGCCGCACCACAGCGGCACGCCCGCCGTGCACGCGCCCGGGTGGAGCGCGACCGCCGCGAGCGCGCCGAGCGGCGCGCCCCTGATGCGCAGCGCGAACAGCCCGTTGCCGAGCGCCGGGTCGCCGACCGTGTCGAGCGCGAGGTTCGGGCACGCGGCGCACGGCGCCTGCAGGCACGACCGGCCGACGGTCACCGGGTGGCGCGACTCGACGTCGAGGCCGTACCACGGCGCGACCAGCGGCGCCGGGCAGCACGCGAAGCGCGACGCCGTGCACGGCGGGGTGAAGGTCGCCGCGAGCGTGCGCGTGCCGTCGGTCACGAAGAGTCGGTCGGTGCAGTCGTCGTACGCCATGCCGGTGACCGGTCCGAGCGGGACGCCGGCGCAGCCCACCGTGCCGAGCACGGTGATGCGGCAGACGACGTGGCACGGGTCGGCGGCGGGCGCGACGAACACGACCGTCGCCGGCGCGCCGCCGCCGAACACGCTTGCCGACCAGAACACGAGCTGGTGCGTCTCGCTGACCGCGAGCCCGCCCGGCCGGTGTGTCGCCGGAATCACGTTGGCGAGCGAGCAGCGCGACGCCGGCTCGGGGCAGCGGCTGCTCGACGACGTGCGGAGGAGCGACAGCGTCGGTGAGCTGTCGATCATCCACAGCGCGTTGCGCGTCTCGTCGTACGCGAGCCCGCACGCGAGCGCGCCGACCGGCACCGGCACGGCCATGGGCCCGCAGAACACTTCGCGACAGGGCGAGTCCGCGAGCGCGCTGAGCCCCACGAGCGACACGCCGTCGGTGTTCCACACCGCCTGGCGCGTGGGGTCGTAGGCAGTGCCGCCGGCGAACGGCGCCGGCGGCGGCGCGAGCAGCGGAGCGCACAAGCGCTCCGAGGCCGTGCACAGGTCCTGCCGGGCGAGGATCGGCCCAGTGGCCGGCGAGTGGGCCCCGCCGATGAGGCTCTGGGCGGAGGCGTGCGCGCCGGCGAGCGCCGCGGCGAGCAGGCAGGACAGCGGAGGAAGGTGTCGCATCGTGGGCATCCGTGGATCGATGGGTTCTCCGCGATCAGCAGGAAGACGCGCCGAGGACGACGGGTGCGGGTGCATTTCCCGTCGCCGCCACGCGGCGCGGGTCGCGCGGCGCGCTCTCCGGCGCGTGCGGCGCCCGCCCCGGCAAGGCACCGCCTTCGGATCGCGCACGCGTCGCTGGTACCCTCGCGGCGTGCGCGACCTCATCGAAGCGCTGTGCGCCGCGGACTGCGCCGGGCGGGCGACCGGCAGCCCGGGCGGCCGTCGCGCCCGCGCGATCCTTGCGCGGGCGTTCGCCGACGTGGGCCTCGAAGTCCACGAGCAGCCCCTGCCGGACGTCGGCGGCGCGAACCTGCTCGCAGCCGTGCGCGGCACGGGCCCGAACGCCGACCGCTTCGTCGTCGTCGGCGCGCACTACGACCACCTCGGCGTGCTCGGCGGCACGATCCATCCCGGTGCGGACGACAACGCCACCGCGGTCGCGATCCTCATCGACCTCGCGGGAGCCCTCGCGCGCCGCCGCCCGCAGGGACGTTCGGTGCTGCTCGCCGCGTTCGACGGCGAAGAGCCGCCGCATTTCGCCGGCGACACGATGGGGAGCGAGCAGTTCTGCCGCGCGCCCACCGTCCCCCTCGCCGCGATCGACACGATGGTGTGCATGGACCTCGTCGGCCACGCGGTGGGTCCGATCGACGCGCCCGAAGAGCTGCGGCAGTCGCTGTTCGTCCTCGGCGCGGAGCGCGGCGCCGGGACGCCCGCGCTGGTCGACCGGCTGGCGCGCGCGGTCCCCGGCGTGCTCGCGCGCCGGCTCGACGCCGAAGTGATTCCGCCGCTGTCCGACTACTGGCCGTTCTGGCGGCGGCGCGTACCCTTCCTGTTCCTGACCTGCGGGCGCTGGGCGCACTACCACACGCCGGACGACACGCCCGACCGGCTCGACTACGCCAAGATCGCGGCGACCGCCCGCTGGCTGGAGCTGCTCGTGCGCCAGGTCTGCGCGCGACCGGAGGAACGCGTGGCGTTCGCCGACCGGCGCGACGACGCCGCGACCCTGCACACGCTGCGCGCGCTCCTCGCCCCGCTGGCGTCGGCGCACCCGGTGGCTGCCGAGGTCCGTCGGCGCGCGAGCGAGCTGCTCGCCTCGTGTGACGAGCACGGCGTCAGCCGGGATCCGCTCGCGATCTCCGCGCTCGCGATGCAGGTCGAAGCGGCGCTCTTCTGACGTGCCGCCGCGGAGTTCAGGTCGCCGGGCCGGAGCCGGTCCTGCGCCGGAAGCCGCGCGCCACGAGCACCGATGTCAGGATCCAGGCCGCGGCACCCGGCACCGCGACCCACAGCGCGGCACCGGGGGTCGCGCGCGGCACGGCGGCGAGGAGCCACAGCACTGCGGTGTCGGCGCCGCGGTTGACCGCGGTGTCGAGGAACGCCTTCGCCTCGTACTTCTCGTGCCGCGCGACCGCGGTGAACAGCACCTCGCGTGCGGGTTTCGCGATCCCGAACTTCACCCCGCGGTGCACGACCTGCGCGCACCACAGCACGAACAGGCTCGGCGCCGCGGCGAGCGCCGTGAGCGCCGACAGGCTGGCGAGCGGCAGCGCGCCGAGCACGACCGCGAGCCCGAGACGCCGCATCGCGCGGGCGGCGACGAACACCTCGAACACGAGGGCGAGCACGTTGACCCCGAGGTCGATCCTCGCGAAGAACTGCGTGCGCGCGGCCTGATCGGCGAGCAGGGCGCGCGCCATGGCGCCCTGCGTCGCGTAGAGGAAGGTCGAGGCGAACACGTCGAACAGGGTCAGGGCGGCGATCCCGGCCAGGTACGGCGAACCCGCGATCTGCCGCGCGCCGCGCCAGGCGTCGGCGAAGGTCGCCGACGCACGGCCGGACGCGATGCCGCCGTCGTCCGCGTGGTGGGCGCGCGCGAGCGCCCGCATGCACCACACCGAGGCCTGGATCCCGGCCGCGGCCGCGAGCAGCACCGCCTCGACTCCCCAGAGCGCGACCACGCCCGCGAGGCCGGAGCCGGCGACCGAGCCCAGCGTGCCGCCCGCGGCGATGAAGCCGAACAACCGCTTGCCTTGCTCGGGCCGGTACAGGTCGGCCAGGAAGCCCCAGAACAGGGCGCTGAGGCCCAGCAGGTTGTAGACGCTGACCGCGACGAAGAACACGTAGCCGACGGCCACGCGCGCGTCGCTGCCCGGCGGCAGCCACCACAGCACGGCCGCGAAGCCCACGCAGGCGGCGGAGGCAGTGTGGTAGACGCGCCGCAACAGGCGCTGCCGCGGCAACCGCCCCGCGAGCCAGGCGTACGCGGGCACCACGACCAGCGTCGCGAGGAACGTGGCGAGGAACAGCCACTTGAGCGCCGTCTCGCCGCGCTCGACGCCGAGTGCGTCGCGCACGGGCCGCAGCAGGTAGTAGCTCGCGAGCAGGCAGAAGAACCACGCCGTCGCGAGCAAGAGACCCCGGCGTTCGCCCGGTTCGACGGCGACGACGCGGTGCAGCAGGCGCAGCATGGTGCGCGGAGGAGATCGCCGGCTCGCGGTCCGGTCGAGGGCGCACACGGGAATCGTGCGGTCGGCGGCGTGCTCCGCATGCTGGTGCGCGGGCGTCAGCCGACGGCACGGGTGCGGTCGCCGGCGCGGCGCGTCCCTTCCGCCGGACGGACCCGGCGGTTCAGAGGTTGGTGTCCTGCGCAGGGACGGTCGGCTCCGGCATCCCGGCGGCCGGCCGCGGGTCCGCGCCCGCGGCGGGGCCTTCCTCGTCGAGCGCGTAGGCCGCCATCGACAGCGAGCCGAACGCGAAGCCGTCGACCAGGACGCGGAGCCCGCGGCCCGCCGCGGTCGCGAGGCCGGCGACATAGAGGAGCGGGAGGAAGTGCTCCGGCGTCGGCGCGCTGCGCCGGTAGTCGGGATGCTCGCGCAGCTTCGGCGCGTCGGCCGGACGCTCGGTCAGCACCTCGCGCACCGCCGCGTCGAAGCGACGCGCCCAGTCGAAGCCGAGGTCCGGCTGCGACCAGTCCAGCGCGCGCAGGTTGTGCACCACGTTCCCGCTGGCAGCGATCAGCACGCCGCGTTCGCGCAGCGCCGCGAGCCGGACGCCCAGCTCGAAGTGCGCATCGAAGTCCGCGAGCGCGTGGAGCGAGAGCTGCACGACGGGGACGTCGGCTTCCGGGAACGCGTGCACCAGCACCGACCACGTCCCGTGGTCGAGGCCCCACGAGTCGCGGTCGAGACCGACGTGCAGCGGCGCGAGGAGGTCGGCCACTTCCTGCGCCAGCTCGGGGCTACCGGGCGCCGGGTAGCGCACCGCGAACAGCTCCGCGGGGAACCCGTAGAAGTCGTGGATCGTGCGCGGGTCGGGCATCGCGGTCACCGCGGTCGCGTGGACGTACCAGTGCGCGGAGATCGCGAGGATCGCCCGGGGCCGCGGGACGCTGCGTCCGAACGCCGCCCAGGCCCGCGTGCAGCGGTTGGTCTCCAGGGCGTTCATCGGACTGCCGTGCCCGAAGAACACCGCCGGCATGAGCCGGGTCCGGTCCGCGCGCCGCTCGGTCATGACGGCACGGTATCCGTACCCGCCGCGTCCGTGCCCCACCACGCGACGTCAGCGCCCGCCCGCGCGCAGCAGCGCCAGGTTGTGGTGCGCCTCCATCATCTGTGGCTCCAGCTCGAGTGCGCGGAGCAGGTGGCGCTCGGCACCGGCGCGGTCGCCGATCTGGGCGAGGCACGCGGCGAGGCCGACGTGCGCGGGCGCGTGCGCCTCGCGCTCGGCGAGCACGGCCGCGAACATCTCCGCCGGCCGGCGGAAGTCCGGGCGCGGCTTCAGCTCCTCTTCGAGGAACGCACACCACGCGAGGCCGACCGCGCAGTCGGCCGCGAGGCGCGCGCGGCTCTCGGCGCCGCCGAAGCGCGGCGCGCGGGCGGACGCCGCGGCGTCCTCGAAATGGCGGCGCGCGCGCTGCAGCGCCCGTTCCCGCTCGCCGCTCCGGCCGGGCGGCGGCAGGTCCACGAGCGCGAGCTGCCCCGCCATGTAGTGGACGCGCGCATCCGCACCGCGCGCGAGCTGCGCCCGCACGAACGCCGCCTGGTCGGACCACGCCCCGATCGCGGTGAACGAGCGCACGGCGAATGCTGCGGCGAGCGCGACGAGCAGCGCGACGCCGCCGCGGGCGCGCACGAGCGGCGCGAGCGCGAGCGCGAGCCCGAACGCCGGAACGTAGAGGTAGCGGTCGGCGATCGGGTACTCGCCCGTGGCCGCCGGGCGCAGGGCGGGCACGGCGAGCACGACGAGCGCGATGCCGGCCCCTAGCGCGAGGGGCCGCGGACCGCGCGCGCGCGCGAACGCGAGTCCGACGAGCGCGACGCCGCCGAGCGCGGCGTACGCCATGCCGCGCCCGTCGAGGTCCACGGGCACGGAGCGCATCGCGTCGGGCGCGATCGGCAGCAGCAGGACCGCGCCCAGGCGGCCGAGCAGCTCGAACGACAGGAGCCACGCCGGGCGATTGCCGAGGTCGGGTTCGCCCACGCGGTCGAACCCCGCGCCGACGTCGCCGAACACCGCGACCCGCAGCAGGAGCCAGGGCACGAGCGCGACCAGCGCGCGCGCGTGGCGCCGCCAGCGAGGTCGCGCGCCCGCCGCGGGATCGAACACGTCGGCCAGGAGCCACAGGAGCGGGATCGCGAGCGCCTGTTCCTTCGCGAGCAACGCGACGCCGAACCAGCCGACCGCGCGCCAGGGCGGACCGGGCTCGCCCCGCTGCCGCGCCGCGACGTGCGCGTCGAGCGCGAGCAGCGCCCCCAGCCCCCACAGGACGTCGCTGAGCGCGGAGCACCAGGCGACGCTCTCGACCTGGGCAGGGTGCAGCGCGAACAGGAGGGCGACGAGGAAGCTGGCGCGCGCGTCGCCCAGCAGACGGCGCGCGAGCCGGTACGCGACGAGCGTCGCCCCGACGTGCAGGGCGAGCGCGAGCGCGTGGATCGCCGCGGCTCCGCCGACCCGATCGCCGAGCGCGAGGAGGACCTGGGTCAGCGGCCGCCAGTGCGGCGACCCGGCGGCCAGGAACGGCGACGCCAGGACCTGCACGAGGTCGCCGGCGGCGATCGCGGGGTTGCGCACGACCACCACCTCGTCGTCGTAGACGTAGGTGCCGGACAGCGCGCGGACGAAGGTCGCCGCGACCAGGCCGAGGAGCGCAAGCTGCGGAAGGGGGCGCGCCAAGGAACGCGATGGTAGGCGCGACGCGACGCCGAGCGTACGAGGCACGGCGAAACGAGCACGCGCTCCTTCCTTCGGCGCGAGTCCGGCCCCGGAAGCGCCTCCGCACCTCGCCTGCTCCGCGCGGCGGGCGCCGGCCGCGGCTTCTACGGTGCGATGACCGTGATCTCGAGCCCACGCGTCGCCGACAGGTTGAACGGCCCACCCGGGTCGAGGACGAAGCCTTGCGCGTAGAGCTGGCGCCCAGCGAGCTGCGGGACGGCCGGCACCGGGAGCGGCACGCTCGCCTCCCCCGCCGCATCCGTGGCGAGCGGCACCGTGACCGCGCCCGCGGACAGGTCGACGTGCAGATGCAACCCGGCGACGTTGAGGTTCGAGCGGGTCGCGCCGAGCGCGAGCACGCCGGGCGAGAGCGGCAGGGCGTCCGCACACTGGACCTGGAACCTCGTGTTGCCGAGGTAGGCCGCGCCGAAGCCGAGGATCGCGGGCTTGCGCCCGCTGCCGCCCGCGGTCGCCTCGCCGTAGCGCGCGACCGCGCTCGCGGGCCGCAGCACGAAGAGCCCGCTCTGCATGTCGCTGATGTAGACCACGCCGTCCTCGCGGAGCGGGTACACGCCCCACGCACCGTTGAACCCGCTGCTCGCGCCGGGATACGTGTCGTAGTTCCCGACGACGACCGGCTGGGCCGGGTCGCTCAGGTCGAACGCCATGTAGCCCTCGGTGTAGTAGGCGACGTGCACCACCCGCTCGCGCTCGATCGCGAGGTGGATGACCGCGGTGGCGGGTGCCGGATGCACCTGCGCGATCAGGATCGGCGCCGCCTTGATCCGGATGTCCCACACCGACAGCGGCCCGCCGGCAGCCTCGCTCGTGCCGACCGCGTAGTCGTTGTCGCGCGTCGCCCACGCGTTGTGGAAGAAGCGCCGCCCCGGCGCGGCTGCCGACCCGACCACCGTGATCGTCGGCAGGTTGCTGACGTCGGCGATGAAGTAGCGGTGCCCGTAGATGTCGCACAGGTGCGCGTAGCCGTCCTGCACGTGCGCGTCGTGCACGTAGAACCCGGTGAAGCTCGCGACCAGCGGCGGCGCGGTCGGGTTCGCGGCGACGTCGAACACGAGCATCCCGAGGTTCGTGCCGCAGCAGTAGAGCTTGCCCTCCTTGGCGTCGACCGCGATCGTGTGCGTGTTCGCCCAGCCGGCGACCGTGTGCGTGCCGACGAGCTGCGGCGCCGCCGGGTTGTGCAGGTCGATCACCTGCATCCCGCCGCCGCCCTCGGTGACCACGTAGGCGTAGCTGCCCCACGTCTTCGCTTCGCGCCAGCCCGACTGCGGCCCCGGGAAGAATGCGCGTTGCACGGGCGTGCCGTTCGTGCAGTCGAGCACGTAGGTCCCGCTGTCGGTGAGCAGGAAGGCGAGTTCCGTCCCGCTCACCGGATCGGTCCACCCCCACACCCCGCTGCTCATCTCCTGCGGGTCGAAGGTGCCGAGGAGCTGGACGTTGGTCGAGGTCTGCGCGGGCAGCGCAACGACGAGGAGGGCGGCGGCCAGCAGGGGGCCCGGGATCATGGTGCGCATCGAGAGAGGCGGGGCCGGGGAGGCGTGGGCGAGCGCCGGAGTCTAGCAAGCCCGCGGCGCAGGGTGGCGGACGCGGCCGACGAGGACGCTCCGATGATTCCACGGGTGACGCGTCGCGCCGACGGCTTCGCGGGCGCACGCGCGCAGCCGACCGGCGAAGGGCACGCCGCCCGCATCTCGTTCCGGCCGCATGGTCCGCCGCATCGAGCCGGCGGAGAAGCGCGCTCACCTCACCCGCGCGCAACGCGCGCCTGCACGAACACAGCGCACCGACGCGGCACTGCGGCAAGGGAGTCGCACCGGCCGACCCGCCGCGCGCCGCGTCCGACGTTCGGGTGCAGATGGCGCCGGCGGCCGCTACCATGCGCGGCCGTCGGCGCCCGTAGCTCAGCTGGATAGAGCACCGCTTTCCTAACGGCTGCCAAGTCGGTACCGGGTGCGCCCCGGTGGGCCCTCAACTCGCCCCGGAGCCGTGAGTTGGGATGCAGCGTTCGCCCCGGGCCCGCCCCGGTGGACGCGTTTTCAAAGCCTTCCGGTGGCCTTACGGGAACGGGCGCGCAGAAAAAGAAGGCGCGTGGCAAAGTAAGGGTCGAGCCATGTCCGAACAGGAAGACTGGCGCGACGAGTTCGTCGCCACGCTCGACCACATCGATGATGCCTTCGATCGCGTCCTGAGGAACTCTGGACCGATGGGTGTGCTCACGCCCCCGGACGTCCACAAGCTGTCGGAAGGTCTCTTCCTCAGCGCATGGACGCACTGGGAGGAGTTCCTCCGATGGCTGATGACCCTCGACCTCGCACACCTCCGATGGAGCTTCTTGACCTGGGAGGTGAAGGACTTCCGCTTCAAGTACTCTCGCCGCCGACTGGCACAGGCCATCCTCGGCCATCCAGACGAGAAGAAGTGGGTCGAGTGGTCCAACATCGGCGATGTTCTCACTCGTGCCGATGCGCTGTTCAACAGCCCGCACCGATTCAACGCTCTCCGGGCATCCACTAACGACCTGGACATCATGCGACGCGTCCGGAACGCCGTCGCGCACAAGAGC
>DATGPD010000169.1:0-2806 GCA_035305285.1 Planctomycetota bacterium | reverse complement strand
GGGGAGCACGCGCCTTGCCGGCGCGGCCGGCGAGCCGGCGCGCGCCTCCCGGGCGCGGCCCGCTCACGGGGGAGCGACCAGCACCGGACACGGTGCCGCCTTCAGGATGTCGCCGGCGGTCGTGCCGAGCAGAGCCTTCATCAACCCGGCCTTGCCGGTGGAGCGCACCAGGATCAGGTCGACGCGCTGGACGAGCGCCTCCTTGAGGATCTGCTCGACGATCTCCTCGCTGACCGTCGCGTGCCCGAGGGCGCGCACGCCCTGCCGCGCGGCGCGGTCGACGATCTCCTGCAGGTAGGCCTTGGCGTCCTCGACCACCCCGCGTTGGAAATCCTCGCGCCCGCCGCCGACCATGCGGTGCCCGCCGATCAAGTGCACCATCGTCGCCGTGTCGATCACGGTCAGCAGGATCAGCTCGGCGCCGAGCTGCGCGGCGAGCTGGATCGCGTAGTCGGCGTCCCGTGCGGTGCGGTCGGTCAACTCGACCGGCACGAGGATCCGCTTCACCACGCGCTCGGGCATGCCGACGGTTATAGACGGGGATCGCGCGCCGGCGCAATCGCGATCGCGACCGCACGCAGCGCACCGCGACGCGGCGCGCGGCACGCGCCTCCGCCGGCGGCGTCGTGCGGTCCTTCCGTCGGTCGCGCAGCGGTCAAGCGACGTCGTCGCGCAGCGCCTCGGGATGCCACGCGGCGACCCGCGCGCCGTTGGCGAACACGTCGAGGATCCCGATCGCGCCGTGCGGCAAGCCGAGGGAGACCGCGCGCGACAGGCGCATGCCGAGCATCGCGCACGCGAAGCCGGAGATCAGGTTGCCGGCGAGCACGACGCCGACCGTCTGGCCGAGCGCGCGCGGCGCGATCTCCTGCCACCAGGCGAACACGCGCTCGACCGCGCTGCCGAGGTTCTCGCCGCCCGGCGGCACGTGCTCGCCGAAGTGCGTGAAGAACTCGCGTACGGCGTCCGGCTCGGCGGCCGCGACCTCGTTCCAGCGGCGGCCCTGCCAGCGCCCCATGTTCTGGTCGCGCAGGCGCGCATCGGGCCGCTCGGTCAGTTCGTGCGCGTGCGCCAGCACCTTGGCAGGGTCGGCGCACTGCGGCACGTCGGCGCAGAACACCGCGTCAAAACGCAGGACGCTCAGGTCGCGCGCCCAGCGCACGGCGCGTTCCAGGCCGCGGCGCGACAGCGGCGCCGCGCCGCTCCCGACCACCACGTCCTGGTGGTCCGGATGCAGCTCCGGGTGGCGCAGGAGGACGAGCCGGCAGAAGTCTTCGACCGGTGCGAGCACCGGCGAAGGTTCGCCCCGCCGCGCGTCGCGGTCAACCGTCGGCCGGGCAGCCGGCCACGTCCTGCACCCGCGGCGCCGCCCGGCGACCGGGTGCCGCGCAGACGCGGTTGGCGGCGCACGACCGCGGCCCGTACTGTCCGACCAGCGTGTTCGCGACCCTGACCACCGGCATCGACGGCCTCGATGCGATCCTGAGCGGCGGCATCCGCTATCCCGCCTCCGCGTCGGCGTTCATCTTCATCAACGGCGGCCCCGGCACCGGCAAGACCCTCCTCGCCCTCGAGATGATCGCGCGCGCCTGGCTCGAGGCGGAGGACGGCGCCACCTGCCTGTACTACTCGGTGGAGCAGTCGCCGCTCGACCTCGTGCAGAAGATGGCGTCGGACTTCGACTGGTACGGCTACACCGGCAAGGTGACGATCCGCCAGCTCGAGCAGGAGGTTCCGCACAAGCTGTGCGTCGAGGCCGAGTCACCGCGCGGGCGTGCGCGCCTCGTGCTCACCCAGGCGAACCCCGCCGCCCTCGAGGAGAAGGCCGCGCCGGGCACGGTCATCGACGTCGACTGGATCCTGGCCGAGATCGGCAACTACCGGCTCGCCGGTCGGGTGAAGATGGTGTGCATCGACAACGTCGGCTTGCTGCTCAACGACCTCGACTACTTCGGCAAGCGCACTTCGCTGATCGCGACCCGGCGCAAGCTGATGGGCAGCGGCATCCACGGCATCTTCGTGCAGGAGGACGGCGAGCCGCGCTCGCTGCGCATGCCGACCGCCGAGGAGTTCTCTACCGACGTCCTCCTGCGCCTCGACTTCCTGGAAGAGGGCAACGGGTTCAAGGCGCGCAGCATCGAGATCCTGAAGGCGCGCCACCAGTACTACTACCGCGGCAAGCACCACTACTCGATCGCCGGGCGCGACGTGCAGCGCGACATCTACCTCGGCGCGCGCAACGAGCGCGGCCCCGGCGTGCACATCTACCCCTCGGTCGCGGCGCAGCTCTCGATCACCCGCGACCGCGCCGGGTTCCACGTGCCGCGCCGCGGCGAGAAGGTCATCGACCTCGGCCACCCCGCGTTCCTCGCCCCGTTCGTGTCCGGCACCGGACCGACCGCGCGCTCGTCGACCGTGCTGCTCGCCGAGCCGGGCACGCGCTACACCTACCTGGCGCTGCGCTTCCTCGCGCACGCCGCGCGCGCCGGCGAGCGCACGCTCATGGTGTCGACCAAGGAGGACCGCGACGCCCTGCAGCGCATCTGCACGCGCGAGACGTCGCTGCGCGACGCGGCGCTCACCGAGAGCGGCGGCTTCCGCAGCAACTTCCGCGTGCTGTACCTGCACCCCGAGTTCATCTCGCCGGGCAAGTTCACGTGGGACATCATCCGGATGGCCGAGGGCGGCCACTCCGGCGGCGAGAACGCCCCCGTCACCCGCCTCGCGTTCGACAACATCTACCGCCTCGGCGACCGGTTCCCGCTGATCAAGGAGGAGCGCTTCCTGATCCCGGCGCTCGTCGACC
>DATGPD010000168.1:0-4790 GCA_035305285.1 Planctomycetota bacterium | reverse complement strand
CCGAGGGTGATCGCGCTCTGCAGCCAGCCCGGGCCGGACAGGCGCAGGTACGCGCGCAGGGTGGCACCGGCGCCGAGCGCCCGCGCGCGCTCCAGCAGCTCGGCATCGGCGGCCGCGCGGTCGCCGGGCGGCGCGTGCATGGCGCGGACCATACTGCGCCCGCCGGGCGGAAGCTCGGCCCACGTTGCCGCGGCCCGGCCGATTATCCTCCCGGCGTGTTCGTCGCGTCGCTCCACCGCCAGACCGGCGACCCCGCGGGGTTCCAGCGTCTGCAGGCGGCCTTCGTGCAGCGCAATCCCGGCTACCGCGTGTGGCACGCGCGGGACGTCTCGCGCATCGATGCGACCGAGTCGCTCGCCGTGTTCTTCCACCGCGGCGCCGGCACGGTGCGCGCCGCGCGCGAGGAGTCACCGTTCGCGGTCGGCGACGTCGCACTGCTGCGGCCGGGCGAGACGCTCGCGACCGACGCACCGTTCGACGCCGTGCTGTTCGCCCTGCCGTTCGGCCTGCCGCGCGCGCTGCCCACGCTCCTGCGCCCCGACCACGACCCGCGGCTCACCGACCAGCCGGGCGGCTGCGCGGATGCACCGGACGCGTATCGCCGCGTCCTGCTCACCTGGCAGGAAGGACCTTCGGGCTTCGTGCTGCGCGGCCTCAACACGCACCGCGTGCGGATGGACGACTCCCTGTCGCACTACCACCCGCACGATGTCGGGCACGACGAGCTGTACCTCGTCCAGGACGCGCGCCCCGGCGCCGCGGTGCTGCACAGCGACCGCGTCGACCGGATCCTCGCCGCGGACACGTTGACGCGCGAGGAAGCGCGCAGCCTGATCCGGCGCGTCTCGGTCGCGACCGGCGACCTCGTCTACATCCCGCGCGGCGAGATGCACCGCGCAGTCGCCGGGGTGCTCGCGCACGTGATCGCGGTCCCCGGCTTCCGGCCGGGCGGCGAGGTGCCGCTCGACGCCGCGCTGCAGCGGATCAACGCGCGCCTCGGACTCGCCGGGCACGACTCGCTGCCGGTGCACGTCGCGCGGCCGACCGCGGCGCGCTGACGCGCACGCGCCGGCGCGCGATCACCAGCTCGCCTTGCGGACGCCCGGGATCTCGCCCTTCAGGGCCAGATCGCGGAACTGGTTGCGGCAGAGGCCGAACTTGCGGTAGTTGCCGCGCGACCGACCGGTGAGCACGCAGCGGTTGCGGATTCGCGTCGGGTTGCTGTCGCGCGGGAGCGCGGCGAGCTTGGCACGCGCCGCCTCGCGCTCCTCGGGGGACTTGGTCGGGTCGAGGGCGATCGCCTTCAGCGCCTTGCGCTTCTCGGCGTACTTCGCCACGAGCTTGCGCCGCTTCTCGTTGCGGGCGAGGATGGACTTCTTGGCCATGTTGGGTTGCGTCCCGGGGCCCTGCAGTGCCCCGGAGAAGGGGCGGAGAAGGTAACCGCAGGCGGCGCCGGGTCAACCGTCGAGATGACGGGCGCACCGTCACTCTGCGCGCGCGACAAAAAAGCCGGCCGTCGCCTTGCGCCTGCTGGCCTCCACTCGATGATGCGCGCGGCGTCCGGGTCGGCCGGAGGCCGGTTCTCAGGCGTACCGGGAGGCGACATGGTCAGGAGGCTGCTCGCAGGCCTCGGCAAGAAGCCGGCGCTGGGTCCGCGCGGGCGAGGCATCTTCGACCGCCTGTTCGGCGGCGTGGAGGCACCCGAGAACGTCGCGCCGCGCGAGGAAGCGACGGTCATCGCGATCGGCAGCGGCAAGGGCGGCACCGGCAAGAGCTTCCTGGCGACGAGCCTCGCCGTCCTCCTCCACCAGCAGGGCCGCCGGGTGGTCCTGGTCGACTGCGACTTCGGGCTCGCCTGCGACCACCTCCTGCTCGGGGTGACGCCGCAGCGCACCCTGCAGCACATCCTGGCCGGGCAGGCGAGCCTCGCCGACGTCGTGCTCACGACTCCGGTCGGACCGCGCCTCGTCCCGGGCAGCTCGGGCGTCCGGCAGATGGCCGACCTCTCGGACCACGAGCTGGCCGCCTTCGGCCGGCGTCTCGGCGAGATCGCGGCCGACGCCGACGTGATGCTGCTCGATTGCGGCGCGGGCATCGCACCGCAGACCGTGCTCACCATGCTGTGCGCCGACCACGTCGTGCTGGTGACCCAGCCGGAGATCGCGGCGCTCACCGACGCCTACGCGGTGATCAAGTGCCTCCGCCCGCTGCGCCACGACGTGTCGCTGTCGGTCGTCGTCAACCGGGTGCCGAGCCGGGGCCAGGGCGACCGCGCGTTCGAGAAGCTCGACGAGGTGACCCGACGGCACACCAACCTGGGGGTCGGCTACCTCGGCGAGATCGGCGACGACCCGCTGGTGATGCAACGCCGTCTGGGCCAGCCGCCGCTCGTGGTGAGCGACCCGAACGGCACCACCGCCGAGTCGGTGCGCCTCGTGCTCGCCCGCCTGGAGCAGGCCGCAGGCACGCTGGTCCGCCGCCCGGTGGGTAACCGCGGCGTCGAGGCGCGCTTCAAGGAGCACCGACTGTTCCTGGAGTAGCGGCCCGCCACGACTGCGGCCGCGGGCCCGAAGCGCCCGCGACGGGCCGCATCCGGCCGGGCCGACCGCGGGACCTCGCGGAAGGGACTCGCGCCCACCGGGGCAAGTGCGTAACACGGCGCGCTCGCGCTGCTCCCGCGCACCCTTTCCCCTTGCTCCCCATGTCCCGGTCCACGTCCTTCGCCGTCGCCGTCCTGTTCGCCGCCACCCTCGCCGCCCAGCCGCACAAGGAGCTCGGCCGCATGTGGACCTTCGAGAACGTGCCGCTCTCGTGGTTCAAGGAGGCCTACGACTTCGAGCCGTCCGCCGAGTGGCTGGAGAAGGTCCGCCTCTCCGCGCTGCGCTTCGGCCAGGGCTGCTCGGCGTCGTTCGTCAGTCCGCGCGGGCTGATCATGACCAACCACCACTGCGCGCGCGGCAACGTCGCCGGGGTGTCGCCCGAGGGCCAGGACTTCCTGCGCGACGGCTGGTTCGCGAAGAGCCTTGAGGACGAGATCAAGCTGCCCGGCCTCACCGTGCAGCAGCTCGTCGCGATGCGCGACGTGACCGCGGCGATGAACGAGGGCCTCGCCGAGGTCGCCGACCCCAAGGAGCGCCAGGCCAAGCTGGTCGAGAACCAGCGCGCAGTGCTCGCCGCGGCCAAGCAGGAACAACCCGACCTCGAACACCAGGTCGTCGCCCTCTACCAGGGGGGCTCCTACCAGCTCTACAGCCACAAGATCTACCGCGACATCCGGCTGGTCGCGACGCCGCACCTGCAGTCCGCCAAGTTCGGCGGTGATCCGGACAACTTCACCTACCCGCGCTTCGCGCTCGACTACGCGTTCGTGCGCGCGTGGGAGAACGATCGCCCGGCGGACACGAGCGCGCACTACTTCAAGTGGCGCACCGAGGGGCCGACCGAGAACGAGACGGTGTTCGTCGTCGGCAACCCCGGCTCCACCGGTCGACTGAAGTCGGTCGCGCAGATGGAGTTCCTGCGCGATGTCGAGTACCCGCGCATCGTGCGCACGCTGGAGCAGCGGCTGGCGAACCTGTCGGACAGCGACGACCCCAAGGCGGTCGCGCAGCGCCTGAGCCTGGAGAACGCGCGCAAGGCCTACCAGGGCTACCTCGACGGCCTGCGCAACGAGAAGGTGATGTCGGTCAAGCGCGCCGCGGAGAAGGCGGCGCGCGAGAAGCTCGCGGCCGACGCCGACCTGTCCGCGCGGCTCGGCAACCCGTGGACCGAGCTGGAAGCGCTGGTCGCGAAGAAGCGCGCGGTGGTCGCCGGCGAGCTGCGTCTGTCGGCGGACGAGCGCCAGGAACTCCAGGCGAGCGAGGCGGCACTGGAGAAGCGGATCGGCGAGGCGTTCTTCGCCCTGTACGGCACGTCGATCTCCCCGGACGCGACCTTCACGCTGCGCATCTCCGACGGCGTGGTGAAGGGGTTCCCGTGCAACGGCACGATCGCGCCCTGGTTCACCAGCCTGTACGGGCTGTACGCGCGCTACACCGAGTTCGGCGGCAAGCCGCCGTTCGACCTGCCGAAGGCGTGGCTCGACCGCGAGACCGCGCTCGACCTGCGCACGCCGTTCAACTTGGTGTCGACCTGCGACATCATCGGCGGCAACTCGGGCAGCGCGATGATCGACAAGGAGGCGCGCGTCGTCGGGCTGATCTTCGACGGCAACATCGAGATGCTCGGCAACAACTTCGTGTTCACCGACGAGGTCGCGCGCGCGGTGTCGGTGCACCCGGCGATCATCATCGAGTCGCTGCGCAAGGTGTACGACCGCCCGGCGCTCGCCGACGAGCTGGAGGGCAAGACCGCTCCGGTGCGCGCCAAGGAGCCGGCGCAGATCCGCTGATCACGCCACGGGCGGCAGCTCCGCGAGCAGGCGCTGCCACGCTGCGACCTCGACCGCGCGCGCGAAGCGCGGCGCGAGCGCGCGCAGCCGCGCCACCAGGTCGTCGCGGAACGCGCCATCGCGCTCGACGCGCAGGATCAGGTCGCACAACGCGCGCGCGTCGCCCGGCGGGAACGTCGCCGGCCAGTCCGCACCGAGCAGGCCGAGCGAGCCGGGGATCGCGCTGACCAGCGGCGGCACGCCGGCGACGATCGCCTCGCCCACCGCGTTCGCGCCGCCTTCGCTACGCGAGCTGTTGATCGCTGCACCCGAACCCTGCAGCAGGCGCAGGGCCGCGCGCCGGCGCAGCGGCCCGAGCCACGCGAAGCGCAGCGTGCGGGCCATGAGCGCGCGCGCCTCC
>DATGPD010000167.1:0-12170 GCA_035305285.1 Planctomycetota bacterium | reverse complement strand
CGGTGGGTCCGTCTCGCGTGCACCCGCAGACTCCACGCCGGGCGCGCGCACCGGACGGCGTGCACGCGCACACGAAAGCGATCCGCGATTGCTCGGCGACGGCACGCACGTTGCTCATCGGGCAGGTCGAACCGAGACCGCGCCCGACCTTCTGCGCGCGACGCAACGAATCCCATTCTTCCCCTTTCGGAGAGCCCCTCATGAACCGCGTCCTCCTCGCCGGCACGACCTGCAGCCTCACGCTGCTCGTCCTGTCCTCCCTCCCCGCGCAGCAAGACCCCGCGCGGCGCGATCCCACCCAGTCGGATCGTGACCGAACCACCCAGGACCGTCCCCACGCCACGACCGGCAAGGCGCACTTCGTCGAGCTCGACGAGTTCCTCGGCGCCGAAGTGCGCATGCCCGAGAAGAGCGGCGACAGCAAGGCGACCGCCAAGGGCGAGGTCGACGACCTGATCGTCGGCGCCGACGGCAAGGTGCGCTGGGTCGTGCTCGACGTCGGAGGCTTCCTCGGCATGGGCGAAAAGGAAGTCGCCGTCCCGATCTCGGCGTTCGACTGCCGGCCGAAGGACGACGACGAAGCGACCGTGACCGTCTCGGCGTCGGAAGAGCAGCTCAAGAAGCTGCCCGAGATCGACCTCGACGAGGCCGAGAAGACCGGGCTCGGCAACGCGCTGCGCAACGTCGACACCACCGGGAAGCCGGCCGAGGGCAACATGAAGAAGGACGACACCGGCACCGAACGTCGCGAGGCCCGCGACGCGACCGGCGGCGTCCCGACCCTGCGCTCCGGCGCCCCCGTCGGCGCGGCCGCCGGCGGCGAGTTCATCCGCGCCAGCAAGATCGACGACTGGAAGGTGCACGCCACCGACGGCGAGATCGGCAAGGTGAGCGAGGCCCTGCTGCGCATCGAGCGCGAGCCGACCATCGGCTACCTCGTCGTCGCGCTGGACACGCCCGGCGCCGGGTCGACCGACTACCTGATCCCCTTCCAGGCCCTCAGCCGCGAGAAGCGCGGTGACGAGTGGGTCTGGAGCCTGGGCAAGACCAAGGTCGAACTGCAGAACGCGGTGAAGTACGTGAAGCCGTCGAGCGGAGTGCTCGACGAGGCGACCAGCCGCCGCGCCGACGAGTTCTTCGGCGTGACGACCGGCGGCCACGGCACGAGCCACGACGGTACCAAGCGCAGCACCACGCCGGACAAGAGCGGCGACGGCCGCTGAGTTCACGCGCCGGTGTGCGGCTGCCGCGCACCGCGCCCGCAGCATCGACGAAGCGGGCGTCCGCCGGCCGTTCGGCCGCGGACGCCCGCTTCGCGTCCGTTCCGCCTACGTCGGCTGCCCGCTGCGCACGGTGCCGCCCGCCGGCGCGCGCGGCGGCAGCGGGGTCAGGGTGAGCGGCGTGCCGTCCTCCGGCGCACGGCGCGCCGGCGCCGGCGCGAGCATCGCGGTGAGCGCGGCGGTCATCACCACGTCAGCGACGC
This sequence comes from Planctomycetota bacterium, assembly GCA_035305285.1. GTDB lineage: Bacteria > Planctomycetota > UBA1135 > UBA1135 > UBA2386 > DATGPD01. The sequence continues at coordinate 10,687 of DATGPD010000167.1, read as the reverse complement.
TCGCGTACGGCGCCACGATGTTGACCGGGTAGTTGAGTCCGAGCAGCACCGGGCCGACGGTCGCCTGCGCGCCGGCGCACTGCATGACCTTCTGCGCGATGTTGCCGGCCTCCAGCGACGGGAACACCAGCACGTTGGCTCGCCCGGTGAGCTGCGCGAACGGGTAGAGGTTCGCACGCATCTCCGGCATGAGGGCAACGTCGGCGTGGATCTCGCCCTCCACCATCAGGTCGGGCCGCCAGGTGCGCACCAGCTCGGTCGCGCGCCGGACCTTCTCCGAGCGCTCGTTGCGCACGGAGCCAAAGTTGCTGAACGACAGCATCGCGATGCGCGGCTCCAGGTCGAAGCCGGCGGCGAAGTCGGCGGTCGCGCACGCGTTCTCCGCGAGCTGCTCGGGCGTCGGATCGAGGGTCAGCGTCGTGTCGGTCAGGAAGAAGATGTCGTTGCGCACGATCATCAGGTGCACGCCCGCGACCCGCTGCCGATCGGGCGCGACGCCGACCGCCTGCAGCACCGGCCGCAGGGTGTCGGGGAAGCTCGCGCCGAGGCCGCACACCATGCCGTCGGCGTGCCCCTCGGTGACCATCATCGCGCCGAACCACAGGCGCTGGCGCAGGACGCGCTCGGCGTCGCGCAGGGTCATCCCCTTGCGCTGGCGGCGGCGGTAGAGCGCCGCGGCGAACGCCGGCATGTACTCCGGGTCGCCCGGCGCGACCACGCGGCAACGGCCGGTCTCCAGGCCCAGCTCGAGGTCCAGCTCGCGCGCGCGCGCCTGCACCGTGGTCGGATCGCCGATCAGGATCGGCTGCGCGATCCCTTCCTCCAGGATCTGCGCCGCCGCGCGCAGCACCTTCTCGTGGTCGCCGTCGGCGAGCACGATCCGCCGCGGTGCGGCCTTGGCGCGGCTGACGACCATGCGCATCAGCTCGCGCTCCTTGCCGAGCAGGCGCTCGAGCTGGAGGCGGTAGGCGTCGACGTCGTTGATCGGCTTGCGCGCGACCCCGGACATCGTCGCGGCGAGCGCGACCGCGGGCGCCACGCGCAGCAGCGCGCGCGGGTCGAACGGCTTGGGGATGATGTACTCCGGCCCGAAGCGCAGCTGTTCGCCGCCGTAGGCCTGCGCCACCGAGTCCTCGACCTCCTCGCGCGCCAGCTCGGCGAGCGCGCGCACCGCGGCGACCATCATCGCCTCGTTGACCGTGGTCGCCCGGCTGTCGAGCGCGCCGCGGAAGATGAACGGGAAGCCGAGGACGTTGTTGACCTGGTTGGGGAAGTCGCTGCGCCCGGTGGCGACGATCGCGTCCGGACGTGCCTTGCGCGCGACGTCGTACGGGATCTCCGGGTCGGGGTTGGCGAGCGCGAACACGATCGGCCGGCTCGCCATCTTCGCCAGCATCTCGGGCGTCACCTGGTTGGCGACCGACACGCCGATGAACACGTCGGCGCCCTCGAGCGCCTCGGCCAGCGTGCGCTTGTCGGTGGCCGCGGCGAACATCGCCTTGTACGGATTGGCCTCCAGCCCGGGGCTGTCCTTGCGCACCACCCCCTTGCTGTCGCACAGGAGGATCTGCTCCTTGCGCACGCCGAGCGCGAGCGCGAGTTTCGCGGTCGCGATCGCCGCCGCGCCGGCGCCGGAGAACACGATGCGCACCTCGTCGATGCGCTTGTTCTGCAGGATCAGCGCGTTCAGCAAGCCGGCACACGTGATGATCGCGGTGCCATGCTGGTCGTCGTGGAACACCGGGATGTCCAGCTCGCGTCGCAGGCGCTCCTCGATGACGAAGCACTCCGGCGCCTTGATGTCCTCCAGGTTGATCCCGCCGAACGTCGGCGCGAGCGCCTTCACCGTCGTGCAGAACGTCTCGACGTCGGGCGCGTCGAGTTCGATGTCGAACACGTCGATCCCGGCGAAGCGCTTGAACAGGACGCCCTTGCCCTCCATCACCGGCTTGCCGGCCAGCGGCCCGATGTTGCCGAGCCCGAGGACCGCGGTGCCGTTGGTGATCACCGCGGCCAGGTTGCCGCGCGCGGTGTAGTCGTACGCAGCCTCCGGGCGGGCGGCGATCTCGCGGCACGGCTCGGCCACCCCCGGCGTGTACGCCAGCGCGAGGTCGCGCTGCGTCATCGTCGGCTTGGTCGGCACGACCTCGATCTTGCCGGCGGGCTTCTGGGCGTGGTACGCGAGCGCTTCGTTGCGGTCGGCCATCCGCGGATTATGGCGCCCCGCCGGCGCGGGCGCATCCCGTTCGGCGCACGTCGTCCGCCGACCACACTGTGCAGGCGGCGGTCGGCCGGCGTGCTGCTATAAGGGCAGCGTGCCCGCTCTCGCCTTGCTGACGTCCTTCCTCGCCGTCCTGCAGCCGCCGCAGGCGGTCGCGACCTACACCTGGAACGGCGAGACGCGCACGATCACGAGCGACGACGTCGCCCTGGAGATGGCGCCGCGCCACCGGCGCACGCCGCGCGGGGAAGAGGCGCTCTCACACCTGATCGACCTGCACCTCGTGCGCCGCGCGGCGACCGCCGCCGGCGTCCTGCCGGGCGACGACGAGGTGCGCGCGCAGGTCGAGGCCTACCGAGCCGAGATCCGCGCGCAGGGCCGCGATCCCGACAAGTACCTCGCCAGCAAGAACATCAGCCACGCCGAGCTGTCCGACTACACCCTGCTCGCGATCGCGCTCGACCGGCTGGTCATGCGCCAGCTCGACCTGGCGAGCAAGGAGCAGGTGACCAACGAGTACCGCGAGCTGTGGTTGCAGGACACGCGCAAGGCGGCCGGCGTGGTGACCGATTCCGCCCGGCTGCCGGAGGGCATCCTGGCGCGCGCCGGCGACCGGCAGTTCACCCTCCTCGACCTCGGCCGCGTGCTGTACGCGCGCGCGCCGAAGGCCGAGCGCGCACGCTTCGCCCGCCAGGTCGTGCTGCGCCGCGTCCTCGACGAGGAGGCGAAGGTGCACGGCATCGTCGTCTCCGAGGCCGACCGCGAGCAGGCGGTCGCACGGATCCGCGCGCGGGCCGAGGCGGAGAAGGGCGCCGGCGTCACCTTCGAAGGTCTGCTGGAGGCGCTCGGCAGCTCCCCCGAGGAGCTGGCCGCCTCGCCGGTGCTGCGCGCACAGGTGATCGCCCGGCGGCTGGTCGAGAAGGACTGGCCCGAGGCGGCGGTACGCGAGCGACTGCTGCGCGAGGGCGAGGAGACCCGGGCGCGCTGGGGCGCGCGGCGGCGGATCGAGGTGATCTGGCTGCGCGCGACCGAGACGCCCAACGCGCTCGTCAAGCGGACGTTCGAGGCGGCGACCACCGAGGCCGCGGGCCTGCGCGCGAAGCTCGCCGAGGGCACGACCTTCGCGATGCTCGCGCGCGTGCACAGCGATGACCCGCGCACGAAGCTGAAGGGCGGCGACAGCGGCTGGCACCACCGGCGCAGCACGCGCCTGCCCGAGGAGGTGCTCGCCTGGGCGTTCGGCGCGGCGCAGGGCGACACGAGCGGGCCGCTGCGCGTGGTCGACGGCGTGTGCCTCGCCCGCGTGGCCGACGTCGAACCCGAGCCATCCCTGGAAGTGCTGCGCGCGCGGATGATCGACGACCTGGAGGAAGACCTCTACCGCGATCTGCTGCAGCGCGCGGACCTGAAGCTGCACGACGGCGAATGAGCGTCCACCCCCTGTCCCCCGCCGCCGGCACGAGCCGCACCGCGCGGCTCGGTGGCGCCTGGCTGCGATCGATCACCGTGGTACCGGTCGAGACCGGCTGGCAGGCGCGCACCGCGCCCGACGAGGAGACCCTGCTGGTCGTGTTGTCCGGCACGTTCGACCTCTTCGCCGGCGGCAGCTCCTGGCTGCAGCGCGGGCTGCGCGCGACGCCGTTCGCTGGCCGGCCGTGCGGGCTCTACCTGCCGCCGGGGGTCGAGGTGCGCGTCGCCGGGCAGGGGGAGGTGCTGCTCGTCGCCGCACTGCGCCCCAAGGACGAGGAGAAGCAGCCAGATCCGGCGAGCATGCCGCTGCTGCCGCTCGCCGGCAGCGGCAAGGCGTTCGACTCGCGCACCGGGACCTGGCAGCTCCTCGAGCGCTTCCCGTCCGCACCCGAGGCGGTGCTGCCGCGCGCGATCGAGCGCACCGCGGTCGAAGGCGTCGCCGTCGAGCGCGTGTTCCCGTACGCGTTCAAGGCGCAGGCGCTGTGCCTCGACGAGGCGGTCGTCGCTCCCGGGCAGTCGGTGGTGCTGCCGCGCCCGCACACCCCGCCGGGCACGTCGTTCGGCGACGAGCTGGCGGTGTTCGTCCGCGCCGAGCAGGCGTGCACGGTCGGCGACGGCGAGCGCCACCGCGTGACTGGCGAAGCGGTCGTCACTCTCGACGCCGCGCGCCCGCCGCGCATCGATCCGAGCGGCGGCCGCGCCTACGTCGTCGCGGTGTGGGCGGGCCGCAAGCCGACGTGAACGGGATTCAGCCGCAGACCTCGACCGCCGTACCGCCCGGGGTCAGCACGAGCTGGGTGCCGGGGTTCGCCAGCTCGTGCGGCAGGTAGCCGAGCGCGAGCACGAAGTCGGTGCCCGGCACGGGCGCGATCGAGGTGACCCGGCCGACGGGCTCGCCGCTCGGGTCGGTGAGCTGTGCCCCCGAGGGCGCGCTGCCGCGCCAGCGCAGCCGGCACAGCCGCCGGTTGGTGTGGCCGTAGGTGTGGATGCGGGCGACGATCTCCTGCCCGGTGTAGCAACCCTTGGTCAGCGACACGTGGTCATCGATGCCGGCTTCGAGCGCCAGGGTCGTCGTGTCCGCGTCGATCCCCGTCCAGGGCAGGCCGGCGGCGACGCGCAGGCACTGCCACGTCGGCTCGTCGAGCAGGGGCAGGTCCTCGCTCGCGGGCGGGAGGCTGGCGCCATGCGTGCGCACCCACTGCAGTCCGGACGCCCCGCCCGCAAAGCGCACGACTCCTCCGTCGCGGTGCGCCGAGGATGCCGCCTGGCCGGTGCGCGCGTGCGCGTGCGCACCGACCACCTGCCGGCACGTCCAGTTCGCAGGGGTCTCGATCGCCAGCTTCTCGGAGAAGTGGTAGCGGTCGAGCAGAGCAGCGAGCGACGCGGCAGCCTGCGCCTGCGTCTCGATCCACAGCTCCTCCCCGAGCCGGGCGATCCAGACCAGCGCCTCGACCTTCCCCTTCGCGGTCAGGAACGCGGCGGGCCTGGCGTCGCCGTCGCGCAGGCCTTCGACGTCCTGGGTACACAGGCGATGCAGGAAGGAGGCGGCGTCGGGGCCATGGACGCGGAGGCAGGCAAACGGCGCCGGCGCGTGGAGCCAGGTCTGGCCGGCGAGGCTCTCGGGCAGCAGGTCGGCGTAGGTCGGCACGCCGACAGCATCGCGCGTGCAAGCGCCCGCGTCGACGCGCCGTGCGGCCGACCGCCCATCGTTGCCGGGCGCTCGCCGCCCGCCGGCCCGCCGCCGGAGCGAAACGAGCCCCGATCCGGGGCTGTTTTTTCTTCGGCACTTTTGAAATAGCACCGATCTAGAGCTAGTTTCCTCCGCCCGCGATGATCCGCATCTCAAAGAAGGCCGACTACGCCGTGTTCCTGATGGGCGTCCTCGCCCGCCGGCAGGCCGTGGATCCGTGCGGCGTGGTCAGCGCGCAGGAACTCGCCGAGCAGTCCGCGCTGAACCGCTCGCTCGTCGCGAACCTGCTCAAGGACCTGGCGCGCGCCGGCCTGCTCGACTCGGTGCGCGGCGTCAACGGCGGCTACCGGCTCGCGCGGCCGACCGAGGCGATCAACCTGAAGGAGATCCTGGAAGCGGTCGAGGGCCCGTTCGTGCTCGTCGACTGCGCCAGCGACCTGGCCACGCAGCCCGTCGGGGCGCCGGAGAACTGCGCGCTGACCTGCATGTGCCAGCCGCGCAGCCCCATGCGCCACGTGCATCTGCGGATCGCGCGGATGTTCGAGGAAACCACTTTGGCCCATCTGTGCGCCGACCAGGCGGGCGGTGACGAGCCGCAGCCCGCGGGCGTGGCGACGGAGCGAATGTGATGGCCCTGACGTTCCCGATCTACTTCGACAACAGCGCGACGACGCGCGTGGACCCGCGCGTGCTGGAGACGATGCTGCCGTACTTCTGCGAGAAGTACGGCAACGCCGCGAGCCGCAGCCACGCCTACGGCTGGACCGCCGAGGCGGCGGTGGAACGGGCGCGCGAGCAGGTCGCGGCGATGATCGGCGCCCACCCCAAGGAGATCGTCTGGACCAGCGGGTCGACCGAGGCGAACAACCTCGCGATCAAGGGGGTCGCCGAGATGTACCGCGAGAAGGGCAACCACCTGATCAGCGTGGTGACCGAGCACAAGGCGGTGATCGACCCGATCAAGCACCTCGAGCAGCAGGGCTACCGGGCGACCTTCCTGCCGGTCGACAAGGCCGGGCAGATCGACCTCGACGCCCTGCGCGCGGCGATCACCGACGACACGATCCTCGTGTCGGTGATGGCGGCGAACAACGAGATCGGCACGGTCGCCGACATCGCGGCGATCGGCGCGATCTGCAAGGAGAAGGGCGTGCTGTTCCACAGCGACGCCACGCAGTGCCCCGGCAAGATGCCGCTCGACGTCCAGGCGATGAACGTCGACCTGATGTCGCTGTCTGCGCACAAGTTCCACGGGCCGAAGGGCGTCGGCGCGCTCTACGTGCGGCGCAAGAACCCGCGCGTGCGCCTGAGCCCGATCATCGACGGCGGCGGGCACGAGCGCGGCATGCGCTCGGGCACGCTCAACGTCCCGGGCATCGTCGGCATGGGCGCGGCCGCCGAGCTGGTGGTCGCCGAGCTGGACGCCGGAATCGAGCGCCTGCGCGCCCTGCGCGACCGCCTGGAGCAGGGCCTGCTGGCGCGCGTGCCTGGCGCGCACATCAACGGCGACGTGCGCCGCCGTCTGCCGCACCTGACCAACATCTCGTTCCCGTACGTCGAGGGCGAGTCGCTGATCATGGGCATCAAGGAGGTCGCGGTGTCGTCCGGTTCGGCCTGCACCTCCGCGAGCCTGGAGCCCAGCTACGTCCTGAAGAGCCTCGGGCTCGGCGACGAACTGGCGCACAGCTCGATCCGTTTCTCACTGGGCCGCTTCAACACCGAAGAAGAGGTCGACTACGTCGTCGACCGGGTCGCGAGCGAGGTCGCCCGCCTGCGCGAGATGTCACCCCTGTGGGAGATGGTGCAGGAGGGCATCGACCTCGCTTCCGTGAAGTGGACCGTGCACTGAGTATCCAAGGAGACCCCGCGTCATGTCCTACAGCGACAAGGTGCTCGAGCACTACAACAACCCGCGCAACGTCGGCGCACTCGACAAGAACGCCGCCGACGTCGGCACCGGGATCGTCGGCGCACCGGAGTGCGGCGACGTGATGAAGCTGCAGATCAAGGTCGACGAGAACGGCCGGATCGTGGACGCGAAGTTCAAGACCTACGGCTGCGGCTCGGCGATCGCGTCGTCCTCCCTGGCCACCGAGTGGCTCAAGGGCAGCACCCTGGAGGAGGCCGAGCGGATCAAGAACACGCAGATCGTGGAAGAGCTGTCGCTGCCGCCGGTGAAGATCCACTGCTCGGTACTCGCCGAGGACGCGATCAAGGCCGCGGTCGCCGACTTCCGCGCCAAGCAGGCGGCGCGCAAGGCCGCGCTCGAGGGCACGAAGACTCCGACTCCATGACCACCACCGATCCCAACGCCGCCGCGCTGCAACCGCCGAAGAAGGGCCGCGGCGTGCACCTCACCGAGCGCGCCGCCAGGGAGATCCAGCGCGTCATCGCCGAGCAGGGCTTCGACCCGGCGAACACCTGGGTGCGGGTCGGCGCCAAGGGCGGCGGCTGCTCGGGGTTCAGCTACGTGCTCGACTTCGACCGGAACGGGCCGACCGAGTTCGACATCGCGTTCGAGATGCTCGGCGTCAAGGTCGTGATCGACAAGAAGAGCGAGTTCTTCATGGGCGGCACGATCCTCGACTTCAACGACGGGCTGCTCGACCGCGGCTTCGTCTTCCAGAACCCGTCCGCCAAGGGTACCTGCGGCTGCGGCACGTCGTTCTCGGCGTAGCGGCCCGCGCGGCCATGGATCCGTTCGCGGTGCTCGGCGTGCCGGTCGACCTCGACCTCGACCCCGCGCTGCTGGAGGCGCGCTACCTCGCGGCGTCGCGCGCCTGCCATCCCGACCACCACGCCGGCGCCGATCCCGACGCCCGGATCGCGCTCCTCGACCGCGCCGCGGCGGTGAACAACGCCTACCGCGTGCTGCGCGACCGCTGGCGCCGGGCCGAGGCGATCGTCGAGCTGCGCGCGCCCGGCGCGCTGGAGCGGCACAAGCAGCTCCCGCCCGACTTCCTCGCCGAGGCCCTGGACCTCGCCGAGGAGGTCGCCGCGGCGCGCGGCGGCCCGGATACCGCCGCGCTGCGCGCGCGCGTGCAGGCGATGGTCGACGCGGACTGGAACGCGCTGCGCGACGCGGTGGCGGCCGGGGACTTCGCCGCCGCGGCGACCACCCTCCACAAGTCGCGCTACCACCGCAAGGCGCTCCAGGACCTCTTTGCATGAACGCGCCCGCCCCCCAGCGCCTGGTCATCGGCATCGACCTCGGCACCACCAACAGCGTCGCCGCGATCACCGGCCGCCAGGGCCCGATCGTGCTGCGCGACGCCGACGGCGAAGCGCTCGTGCCGTCGGTCGTGTGCTTCGCGGAGGGTGAAGTGCGCGTCGGGCGCGCCGCCAGGGCGCTCGCCCTGCGCCATCCCGAGCAGACCGTGCACTCGGTGAAGCGCCTGATCGGCCGCGCCGGCGCGGAACTGGACGAAGAGGTCGCGCGCCTCCCCTACCGCGTGGTGCGTGGCGAGCGCGACCTGCCGCGCATCGCCGTCGGCGGCCGGCTGTGGAGCCCGGAAGAGGTCTCCGCCCTCGTCCTGCGCGAGGTGAAGCGCGTCGCCGAGGCGGCCCTCGGCCAGCCGGTCGAGGCGGCCGTGGTGACCGTGCCGGCGTACTTCGACGACGCGCAGCGCCAGGCGACCAAGGACGCGGTCGCGCTCGCCGGCCTGCAGTGCCTGCGCATCGTCAACGAGCCGACCGCGGCGTCGCTCGCCTTCGGCATCGACGGCAGCAAGGACGGCACGGTGCTGGTCTACGACCTCGGCGGCGGCACGTTCGACGTGTCGATCCTGCGCATCGACGACGGCGTGTTCCGCGTGCTCGCGACGCATGGCGACACCCACCTCGGCGGCGACGACGTCGACGCCGCGGTCGGCGCCGAACTCGCCGCGGCGCTCCGCGCGCGCGGCGTCGACCCGCACACCGAAGACCCGTTCGTGCGCCAGGCGCTGCGCCGCGCCGCGGAGAACGTGAAGATCGAGCTGTCCGAGCGCGAGGCCGCGACGCTGCAGCTCGACCTCGGCGAACGCGGCACGCACGAGCTGCACTTCACCCGCGCGCAGCTCGAGGCGCTGGCCGCGCCGCTGGTCGAACGCACGCTGCAGGGCGTGCGCGCCGCCCTGCGCGACGCCGAGCTCGAGCCCGGCGCGGTCGACCACGTGCTGCTGGTCGGCGGCAGCACGCGCATGCCGCTCGTGCGCAAGGCGCTCGGCGAGCTGATGGGGAAGGCGCCGCGCGCCGACGTCGACCCCGACCTCGCGGTCGCGCTCGGCGCCGCCCTGCAGGCCGACGTGCTCGCCGGCGGCAATCGCGACCTGCTCCTGCTCGACGTCATCCCGCTGTCGCTCGGCATCGAGACGCTGGGCGGCGCGATGAGCAAGCTGATCCTGCGCAACTCGACCGTGCCGGCGAGCAAGACCGAAGAATTCAGCACGCAGGTCGACGGCCAGACCTCGGTGGACATCAACATCTACCAGGGCGAGCGCGAGCTGGTGCGCGACTGCCGCAAGCTCGGTTCGTTCAAGCTGTCCGGGATCCCGCCGATGCCGGCCGGGCTGCCGCGCATCGCGGTCACCTTCCTGGTCGATGCCGACGGGCTGCTCACCGTGCGCGCGGTCGAGCAGCGCACCGGCAAGGAGGCGGCGATCAAGGTCGTGCCGTCCTTCGGCCTCACGCGCGACGAGGTGCGCCGGATGATGCACGAGTCGATCGAGCACGCGCACGAGGACATGGCGGCGCGCGAACGCATCGAGCTGCGCAACAAGGCGCTCGCGATGGTGCGCGGCACCGAGCGCGCGCTCGAGCAGGCCGACCTGCCCCCCGACCAGACCTGGTCGGTGCGCAAGGCGACCAGGCAGCTCGCCCAGGCGCTGGCCGACGACGTGCCGACCGAGCAGCTCGCCCGGGCGATCGACCACCTGTCGCACCTGACCGCGCAAATCGCCGACGACGTGATCTCGGCGGCGGTGCAGCGCGCCCTGACCGAAGGAGCGGGATCGTGATCCGCGTGCGCCTGCGCGCCGGAGACCAGGTGCACGAGATCGAGGCCGCCGAGGGGGAATCGCTGCTCGCCGCCGCACTGCGCCAGGGCGTGCAGATCGACCACGCCTGCGGCGGCGTGTGCGCGTGCTCCACCTGCCACGTCAAGGTCAAGGCCGGCGCCGACGCGCTCAGCGAGCCGAGCGAGGACGAGCTGGACCAGCTCGACGAGGCGCGCGACGTCGGTCTCGACAGCCGGCTGTCCTGCCAGGCGAGGATCGTCCGCCCGCCGAAGGGCGGCGTAATCGAGGCGGTGATCCCGACCTGGAACG
>DATGPD010000166.1:0-3338 GCA_035305285.1 Planctomycetota bacterium | reverse complement strand
TGGACGGCTGGATGTCGACGGCCGTGACCACCGGTGCGACCGTGAACGCGAACTTCGACGCCAACCACGGCTCGGACAAGACCCAGGCCCTCACCAACCGCACGGTCAACTTCCCGCCCTACGGGACCGAGATCATCCCGTACCCGTTCATCTACACCGTGCCGCTCGACGTGCCGTTCAACTTCGGGGGGACGGGCCCGCTGTGCTGGGAGGTCCAGATCACCTCGCGGCCCGCGGGCGCCAGCATGTTCCACGACTACGTCGGCGGCAGCGCCACGAACCCGTCGTTCGCGGTGAGTCGCTACGGCGCGGACGGCTGCATCGCGACCGGCCGCACGCAGGCGTTCGCGTTGACCGGCGGCTCCTCGGTCACCTGGTCGAACCTCACCGGCCAGCTCACCGCGACCGCGAGCCAGGGCCCGGCGAACGCGCCGGCGCTCTACGCGTTCGGCATGAGCGGCACGAGCCACTTCGGCGTTCCCCTGCCGGCGCAACTGCCGAACACCGCCGGGTTCCCCTCCGGCGCGTGCTTCCTCAACACGGAGCTGCTGTTCACCGTGTTCGGCACGCTGTCGAGCGCGGGCGGCGCCACGTTCCGCCTCGACCTGCCCCTCGACCCGTCCTTCGGCGGGACCAACCTGTTCGGGCAGGTCGCGGCCCTGGACGCGTCGGCCAACGCCCTCGGTCTCGTCACGACCAACGGCATCAACCATCACATCGTGGCCCCGCACGGCAACCCGCCGGGCGGTCGCATCTACCTGTCGGGTTCGCTGGGCGCGACCGGCAACGTCGGCGCGAACCAGACCCTCGTCGTCCAGTTCACGACGCCGTGACGAGCGCCGGCCGGCCGGGACGCGAACCGGCCGGCCGCCCTGCGCGCGGCAGGACCGCGCGCGATTCCTGGTGGCAGCCGCGCGGCCCGGCGCGAAGATGCGCGCCATGGTCAGGTCCGTGCACGGGCGGTGCACGGCCGGGCGCGCGGCTCGCGCGCGCCGGTCGACGCTGCGTTCCACGTCGTGTCGCCTCGCGCTGCTCGGTGCGGCGCTCGTCCTCGGCTCCTGCGCGTCGGCGCCGCCGCGGCCCGCTCCCGCCGGGCTGCAGCGCGCGGTGTGGGTGACGCGCTGGGACTGGCGCACCGAGGACGACATCCGCGCCGTGATCGGGCGCTGCGCCGAGCTGGGGTTCACCGCCGTGATGTTCCAGGTGCGCGGCAACGGCACCGCGCTCTACCGCTCGGACACCGAGGTCTGGAGCGAGGCGTTCTCCTTCCAGGATCCGGGTTTCGACCCCCTCGACGTCGCGGCGGACGCCGCGACCAGGGCAGGCGTGCAGCTGCACGCGTGGATCAACGTGCTGCCCGGCTGGCGCGGCGGGGCCGAACCCGCCGATCCGCGGCAGCTCTGGCATGCGCGCCCGCTCTGGTTCCTGCGCGACGCCGGCGGCGAGCGCGAGCCGGTGGGGGAGCAGGGATACCTCGGGTTGAACCCCTGCCTGCCCGAGGTGCGCGAGTACCTCGCCGCCCTGTGCGCCGAGGTCGCGCGCGTTCCCGGCGTGGCCGGCATCCACCTCGACTACGTACGCCTGACCTCGGGCGACCGCGCGGGGGGGATCGACAGGTTCCCCGCCGACGAACTGACGCGCACGCGCTTCCGCATCGAGAAGGGGCTCGACGCCGACCGGCATCCGGCCGCATTCCGGCAGTGGAAGGTCGACTGCGTCACGCGGCTCGTGGAGGAAGTGCGTGCGCGCCTGCGCGCCGAGTGCTCCCCGACGCTGCTGTCCGCCGCCGTGCTCGCCGACCCCGAGCGCGCGCTCGAATCCGGGCAGGACTGGCGGACGTGGGGCAGGCGCGGACTCGTCGACGCGATCGTGCCGATGGCGTACCAGGAGGACGACCAGCGGTTCAAACAGCTCGTCCAGCGGGCGCGCGCGGCGGCCGGGCGCGCCGCGCTGATCGCCGGCATCGGGATGTTCAAGCACGGCGACCCGCTGCAGACCGCGCGCCAGATGGAGATCGCGCGCCGGGCGGGCGCCGCGGGCGTGGCCCTCTTCAGCTACGGCGAGATGGTCAAACCCGAGCGGGAGGACTTCATGCAGGAGCTGCGCCGCTGGCTGCGCGGGTGACCTGCCGCGACGGGCGGCGCGGAATCCGCGCGCGGCGCGTGTGACGTCGCCCGGACGGGATCGCTCCTGGGGACAGCGCGGTCCGGCGGATCGCCGGGTCGCACTCGAAACCCAGGACTACCAATGCACTCTCGATTCCTCTCGTTCGCCGCCTTCGCGGCAGTACCTCTTCTCGGCGTCGGCCTCGCGGCGCAGGGCAAGCTCCCGCGCCCGCTGCCGCACGAAGTCGACGTCAAGACCCCGCGCCTGCCCGACCCGCACAAGGGCATGGGCGAGGTGGTCGCATTCACCGGCGATCCGCCGGCGGCGCCCGAGCGCCGGTCGGACATCGACGGGCCGCTCGCCGACCAGCTGGCCGCGCAGCAGCCCGCGGCGCCGTTCGCCACGGTGGTATGGAGCACCGCCTCGGACGGCCGCACGTGGGCGAGCGGAGCGACCTACAAGGCGTCGTTCGGTACGGACGGCTTCACCTACGTGCCGTTCTTCGGCGCGGACGCGCCGCGCAACTATCCGGTGCGCTTCGTGCTGCGTCGCGTCGAGGTCGGCGGACGCGACCTCGCGTTCGACGCCGGGCCGGTCGCGCCGGAGCGCACCGGCGATCGCGTCGTGTTCCGGCGCGGTCCGGTGCAGGAGGTCTACGACGCGGGCCCGCGCGGCGTCGAGCAGTCGTTCGTGGTCGACGGCGCCCTGCCGGGTGACGTCGTGGTCGAGATCGACGTCGAAGGGGACCTGGTCGAGGACGAGAGCCTGCCGGGTATCCAGTTCGGCAACGCACTCGGCCGCGTCGAGTACGGCGACGCGTTCGTCGTCGACGGGGGGCGCAAGCTGCCGATCCATTCGACCTACGCAGCGGGCAGCATCCGTCTGCACGTGCCAGCCAGCCAGCGCACCGCGGCGGCGGTCGTCATCGATCCGGTGATCAGCACCGGCTACGCGGCGACGTTCCCGACGCACGACTTCCACAACCCGGACGTCGCGTACGACGCGACGACGCAGACCTACCTCGTCGTCTGGCAGCGCAACTACTCGGCCGAGGACATCGACGTGTTCTGCGAGGTGCGCGCCGCCGACGGCAGCTTCGTCTCCGGCACGTTCGGCGTGATCGACAACTCGTCGGAGCACTGGAGCGCGCCGCGCGTGGCGAACCTCAACGCCTACGACCGCTTCCTGGTCGTCGCGGAGCGCTACGTGGCGACCAATCCCGCCGGCCAGCG
>DATGPD010000165.1:0-5127 GCA_035305285.1 Planctomycetota bacterium | reverse complement strand
TTGAACACCGCGGTCGAGCCGGTGAAGTGCACGCCGGCCAGCTCGCTCGAGGCGAGCGCGGGGTCGCCGATCGTGGCGCCGGCGCCCGGCACGAAGTTGATCACGCCCGGCGGCAGCCCGGCTTCTTCCAGCAGGCGCAGGATGTACCACGCCGAGAAGATGGCGGTGGACGCCGGCTTCCACAGCACGACGTTGCCCATCAGCGCGGGTGCGGTCGGCAGGTTGCCGGCGATCGAGGTGAAGTTGAACGGCGTGACCGCGAACACGAAGCCCTCGAGCGGCCGGTACTCGACGCGGTTCCAGCAGCCGCGGCTGCTGAGCGGCTGCTCGGCGTAGGCCTCCGCCATGTAGGCGACGTTGAAGCGGAAGAAGTCGATCAGCTCGCACGCCGAGTCGATCTCCGCCTGGTGCGCGGTCTTGCTCTGCCCGAGCACGGTCGCGGCGTTCAGCGTCTGGCGCCACGGTCCGGCGAGCAGGTCGGCGGCGCGCAGGAACACCGCGGCGCGCTCTTCCCACGGCATCGCCGACCACGCCGGCCACGCGCGCCGCGCCGCCTCGATCGCGCGTTCGACCGCGGCGCCGTCGCCCTGGTGGAACGTCGCGAGCACGTGGCGGTGGTCGTGCGGGCACGTCGCTTTGGCGACGTCGGTGCCCTTGGTGCGCTCGCCGCCGATCACCAGCGGGATCTCGATCGTCTCGCCGCGCATGCGGCGCAGCTCGGCCTGCAGCGCCGCGCGCTCGGGGCTGCCCTTGCCGTAGGGCAGCACCGGTTCGTTGCTCGGAGGCGGTACCTGGAAGATCGCGTTCGCCATGCGGCCGATGCTACCAGCGCGCCCGGGCGAGCCGACGGTGCGCACCCGGGTCCGCGTCTTCCGGCCTACGGCGCGCCGCGCAGCCACTCGGCCAGCAGGCCGTCGCGCAGCGAGACGCGCGGCACGAGCAGCGCGTCGAGCGCCAGCTCGCGCAGCAGCCAGGCGTAGACCGACAGCGCGACGACCACGAGGTCGGCGCGGTCGGCGCTGAGGTCGTACCGGCGGGTGCGCTCGGCGGCGGGCAGCGCCGCGAGGCGCGCGCGCCAGTCGTGCAGCGCGGCGGCGGGAACCGCGTCGCAGCCGTCGATCCGGTACGGCCGGCCGGCCGCCCGCTCCAGGTCGGCGACGACGTCGACGCTGCTCCCGATCCCGAGCACGCGGTGCGGGCGGACACCCTGCAGTTGGGCGCGCGCCGTGGCCGCGCGCGCATCGAGGAGCGCGTCGATCGCGGCGAGCAGGTCGGGGCCGAGGGCCGCCTTGCCCTCGGCGGGGAGCGCGTCGAACAGGCGCAGCGAGCCGAGCGGATGCGACGCGGCGCTGCGTTGGGCGCCGCGCTCCAGGACCACCAGCTCGAGGCTGCCGGCACCGAGGTCGGCGAGCACCGCGTCCGCTGTGCCGAGGTCGGTACGCCGCGCGACCGCGGCGAACAGCAGGGCGGCTTCGCGCTCGCCGTCGATGATCTGCAGCTCGATGCCGGACGCGCCACGCACCGCGTCGACGAGCTCGGCGCCGTTGCTTGCCGAACGCGCCGCGGAGGTGGCGACCGCGCGGATCGCCCGCGCCCCGAGCCGGTCGCACACCGAACGGAACTTCGCGAGGGCGTCGGCGACCGCGGCGATCGTCGCCGGCCCGAGCGCGCCGGTGAGGAACACCTCGCGCCCGACGCGGATCGCGGTCCGCTCGTCGTGCAGGACGGTCTCGCCTTCCGGCGCGACCTCGACCACCCGGGTGCGCACGGCGTTCGAGCCGACGTCGACGAGGCCGACGCGCTCGCGGCGGGGAGCGTTCACTCGTCGATCCGGCCGGCCGGCGGGTCGTCCTGCTCGCCGCCGCCTGCCGGCAGCGGAGTACCGGGGTGCGGCGGGAACTGCACGACGATGCTGCCCGAGCCGTGGTGATGGATCTGCACCGGGCCGTGCGCCGGCGCCTGCACCGTCGCCGGCCGCTGCGCGAGCTGTGCACGCACGCGCTCGAGTTCGGCCTGCAGCCGGTCGGCGCGCTCGCGCTGCCGGTCCGCTTCCTCGGACGCGACGTGCGCGTTCCGTTCGGCCAGATCCGCGCGCGCCCGCTCCTTCTCGGCGTCCTTCTGCCGTGCGGCGAGCTCGGCCTGCAGCGCGCGCTGTTTGTCCTGCGCCCTGGCGACGCGACCCTGGACCTGCTCGAGTTCGGTGCGCAGGCGGTCGGCGAGCGCGCGCTGCCGGCTCGCCTCTTCGGCGGCGGCCTTGGCGTTCCGTTCGGCCTGCTCGGCGCGCGCCCGCTCCTTTTCGGCGTCCTTCTGCCGTGCGGCGAGCTCGGCCTGCAGCGCGCGCTGTTCGTCCTGCGCCCTGGCGACGCGGCCCTGAACCTGCTCGAGTTCGGTGCGCATGCGGTCGGCGCGTTCGCGCTGCCGGGTCGCCTCGTCGGCGGCGGCCTTCGCGTTCCGTTCGGCCTGCTCGGCACGAGCGCGCTCCTTCTCGGCGTCCTTCTGCCGTGCGGCGAGCTGCCCCTGCAGTGTGCGCTGTTCGCCCTGCGCTGCCTGCGCGCGGGTCGTCAGCCGTTCCACCTCGGCGCGCAGGCGGGTGATCTCGCGTTCCTGCTCGGTGCTGCGCGCCGCGGCGGCCTGCTCGGCGTGCTTGCGTTCGGCGAGCGCCTTCTCCACCTGCACTGCGGCCTGTTGCACGGCCTGCAGGCGCGCGCGTGCCTCGGCCAGCTCGCGCGCCGCCTGTTCCCCCTGACGCGCGGCCTCCGCGAGGCGCTGCTGCAACTCCGCCACCTCGCGGCTGCGCTCGGTGAGGCGCGCGTTGGCCTGCGCCAGCTCCTGGCGGAGCTGCTCGCCGTCGCGCGCGCGCCGCTGCAGCTCGCGGTTCGCCTGGTCGAGCGCCTGCTTCGCCGCCGTGACCTCGGCGCGGTGCGCGGTGTCCTCACGCTCGCTGACCTCCGCCAGACGCGCGTCGACCTGGGCGAGCACCGCCTCCAGACGCTTGACGGTTTCACGCACCTTGTCGCTATCCTGCGTGCGCCCGGGCATGCAGAGGCTCATCGACAGCGCCAGCGACAGCGACGCGCGGACAACGTCAGGGCGTTTCATGATCGTTCGTTCCTCCATCGGTCGGGGAAGGTGCGCATCCTCGCGCGCCGCCTCGCCGGTGCAACGCCGGCGCAGCGCATTGCAGCGGCCGGGCCGGACGCGGTCGCGATGAGTGTCCTGCGCACGGTGGGCGGCGCCTGGCTGGGCGTGCACGCCCCTGCTTCGCCGCGCGCGATGCTGATCTGGCTGCTCGACCGCGGTTTCCGCGGCCTGCTCCCCGGGCCCGGGCCGCGCGCCGTCGACTGGACCGCGGTCGCCCGTGCACGGGAGAACCTGCCGGTGACCCTGGTCGCCCTGCGGTCGGCCAGCCTGCTGACCCCGCTCAGCGAGCGGGCCGAAGCCGGGATCGCCTCGGCCAACGAGAGCGAACGCGAGCGCGCGATCCGTGCGCTCGGGGAGACGGTTGCGCTCGCGCGGGCCCTGGGCACGCGGGACGTGATCCTGGAGCCCGGGCGCGTGCGCGTGCCCGGCGAGCCCGGGCCGACCGACCTCGGCGACACGCACGTCGCCTGGACCAAGGAGAAGGCGGCAGCGTGGATCGCGCGGCGCAACGCGGTCCTCGACCGTGCCCTGGACGCCGCCTGCCGCACGCTGCACCGCGCCTGCAGGGCATTCCCCGACGTGCGCTTCGTGCTGACCGGAAGCGCCGATCTCCTCGGGCTGGGCGAGCCGCAGGCGCTCGGCGCGATCTTTGCCGACCTGCGCAACCTGAAGCTCGGCTACTGGCACGATGCCTCCGTGGCGGCCCGGCGTGAACAGCTCCTCGGCGTGTCCCAGGGCGAGTGGCTGCACGACTTCGCCGACCGCCTCGCGGGCGTGACGGTGACCGACTGCGGTGAAGGAAGTCTTTATGGCGTCCCGGGTTCGGGCCGCGTGGACTACCCGTTGATTGCGTCCTACAGAATGCGCGGCGCCAAGGGGCTTCCCGTCGCGCTCGAGCTGGATCCCGGCATCGAGCCCGGCGAGCTGCCGGGCGCGCTTGCTTTTCTAGACAAGTTCGGCCTGTAGGCTGGGGCATCGCGTAGCCGATCTCGACTCCGGACCCCGGCCCGGGCGGAAGTGCGGAAGTGACGGCCTGGTAAGAGCATGGACGCCGACGAAGGCGACGAACGGTCGCAGTCCGCGATCCGTACTCAGGCATTGCTCGACCGGTTGCGGTCGCGCAAGCGCCTCCTGGTGTTGACCCACACCAATCCGGATCCGGACTCGATGGCCAGCGCGATGGGTGTGCGGTTGCTGGTCGACCGCAAGCTCGGCCTGCCGACCGACATCGCGCTCAGCGGGCGCGTGATGCGCGCCGAGAACCGCGAGCTGGTGCGCGCGGTCGAGCTGAAGATGGTGCCCTACGACGCGCTGGAGCTGGGGCGCTACGACGCGTTCGCGATGGTCGACACGCAGCCGGGGTTCGGCCACACGCGGATCCCGCCGGGCTGCCCGATCGACGTGGTGATCGACCACCACCTGCCGCCGCCGCACAACGGCCACCAGGTGCCGCACTACGACGTGCGCACTTCGGTGGGGGCGACGAGCAGCATGGTGACCGACTACCTGATGCACGCGGGGGTCGACGTCCCGCCGGACGTCGCGACGGCGCTGTTCTACGGCGTGAAGACCGACACCGCCGACCTGTCGCGCAACGCGAGCCCGCTCGACGTCGCCGCGTACGAGTTCCTGCAGACCCGGGTCGATCGGGTGAAGCTCGCGCGGATCACCAACCCCGACGTGCCGATCGAGTACTTCCGCGCGCTGCGCTCGGCGCTCAACAACGTGCGCTTCTACGACAACGTGATCCTGTGCTCGCTGGGCCGGATCGAAGCGCCCGAGATGGTCGCCGAGGTTGCCGACCTGCTCCTGCGGATGGAGGGCAAGGAGGCGGTGTTCTGCGGCGGTCTCGCGGGGAAGACGTACTACGTGTCGGTGCGCACCGACATGCCCGACCGCGATGCCTACGACCTGATCCGCGGCGCGCTCGGCGGCGAAGGATCGTTCGGCGGCCACGGCTCGGTGGCCGGCGGCTCGATCGAGCTG
>DATGPD010000164.1:0-3047 GCA_035305285.1 Planctomycetota bacterium | reverse complement strand
CCCGCGCCAGAGCTTGAACAGCTCGAGCGGGTCGCGCCACATCTCGGGCTGGTAGAAGAGCGAGTAGCCGAGGCGGCCGCCGGCGAGCACGCCGACCACCAGCCAGACGATCAGGTCGTAGACCTTGTTCTCGTCGATCGGCAGGAACCGCGCGCGGGCGAGGCGCTTGAGGATCCACTGCCCGACGAGGAACGCGAGCAGGAACATGCACCCGTACCACCGCAGGTGGATCGGGTCGACCAGCGGCAGCAGCACCGGGTCCCAGGCGGGGTACCGCCATTCGCTCATGCCCGCACGGTAGCGACGGCCGCGGACGGACGCCACGCAGCGCCCGCGGGCGGGCGCGCGCACGTTCGGCTACGCTCGCGCCCGATGCGCGAACTCCTCTCCGAACTCGAGCGCGTCCTGCCGGCCGCCGAGCGGCAGTGGTTAGAAGACGCCGGCGCGCGCGCGGAGCGCGAGGGCGCTTCCGCGGTGCGCACCCTGCTCCCCGCCCTGCCGCGCCGCCTCGGACGGCAAGGCTTCGCCACGGGGCTGCGCCGGATCGGCGCGGCGACGATCGACCTCGGCGCGTGGCGGCGCTGCGACGTCGCCGCCGCGGCGCTGCTCTCTCTCGCGCGCGCGGACGACGGGGTCCTGCTCGACCTGCACGCGCACGGCGACCTCGAAGAGCGCACCATGGTGCTGCGCGCCGCGACCGTGCGCGAACCGTCGGCGGCGACCGCGGTGCTGTTCGCCGAGGTCCAGCGCAGCAACGCGGTGCCGCACTTCGAGGCGCTCGCCTGCGACAACGACCTCGCGGCGCGCGCGTGCGGTCGGATCGAAGGCTTCGGTCGCGAGCAGCTCGACCGCATGGTGCTGAAGGCCGCGTTCCTCGGCCTGCGCCTCGCGCGCCTGTTCGGGGTCGAGCGGCGCGCCAACGAGGAGCTGTCGCGCATGCTGCAGGACCTCGCCACCGAGCGCGAGGCCGCCGGCCGGCCGGTTTGGCCGGATACCGCGCTGCTGATCGCGCGCGCGCCGGTGCCGGGCACGGTCGCGCGCCTGCTCGGCGACCTGGAGCACGGCGACGACGAGCGGCGCGCCGCCGCCGCGGTGGCCCTCGGGCTGCTGGGTCGCGCGGACTTGCTGCCGTTCGTCCGCGAGCGCCTGCCGCGCGAGCCGAAACCGGCGATCCGCGACGCGCTCGCGCAGACGATCGCCGCGCTCGGCGGCTGACGCGCAGGACGGGTCGCGCGCGTCGGCGCGGCACCGACGAGCCCGGCAGTACCGGGGGCGCGCGCCGGGCTCATGCGAAGCGAACGTCCGCCGCCGGCCGCTTCCCGCGGCACTGCTCGGCCGTCGCCGCCTCGGCGCGGCTTCGCCCCGCGATGCGCGGTGCGCAGTCCGATGACGGCGATGGCACAGGCGGCGCGCTGACGCCGCACCTCTGCCTCGCTCGGTCTCCCCTCTGCCGGCACCCGACGGTCGGGCATGCGCGCGCGGCCGGCCCGTTCCGCCCATCGGTTAGGCTAGCGCCCGCCGATGCGCATCTTCGAACCCCACGTCCACATGTTCAGCCGGGTCACCGACGACTACGAGCGGATGGCGCTCGCCGGCATCCGCGCCGTGCTCGAACCGGCGTTCTGGCTGGGGCAGGCGCGCACCAGCGTCGGGACGTTCGTCGACTACTTCGACACGCTGCTCGGCTGGGAACGCCACCGCTCCGAACAGTTCGGGATCTGGCACTTCTGCACCATGGCGCTCAACCCGCGCGAAGCGAACGACCCGCGCGTGAACGAGGGCGTGCTGGAGCTGCTGCCGCGCTACCTGGAGAAGGACAGCGTGCTCGGCGTCGGCGAGATCGGGCTCGACGACCAGACCGCGACCGAGGAGCGCTTCTTCATCGCGCAGATCGAGCTGGCGCGGCAACACGACCTGCCGATCCTGGTGCACACGCCGCACCGCGACAAGAAGCGCGGCTTCGAGCGCTGCATCGCGATCCTGAAGGACGTCGGCTTCCCGATGCAGCGTGTCCTGCTCGACCACGGCAACGAGGAGACGATCAAGATCACGCGCGACCTCGGCTGCGTCTCCGGGTTCTCGATCTACCCGAACACGAAGATGGACTGCGAGCGCATGGTGAAGATCGTGCTCGAGTACGGGGTCGAGAACATGGTGATCAACAGCGCCGCCGACTGGGGCGTGAGCGACCCGCTGCGCGTGCCCAAGACCGTCGCGCTGCTGCGCCAGGCGGGCGTTCCCGAGGCGAAGATCGAGCAGCTCGTGTGGCACAACCCGATCGACTTCTTCGCGCAGAGCGGGCGGCTCGACAAGGCGGCGCTGGAGCACCCGCCCGGGCGCAGTGTGCAGGAGACTTTCGAAGGCAACTCGGTGCTGCGCGGCCAGGATCCCGCGCAGTTCGCCGGCGAGCGGCGCTAGCGGCGCGGCGCCGCCGGCCGCGATCCTCGGGCGTGCCGCGGGCGAGCGGCCTCGCCCGGCGTGCGACCGGGCGTCGCGCGCACCACCATGGTCGCGAACGGCTCCGAGCGTCACCGCGGTGCGTGGCCGACGTGTGACACCGGCGTGACCCGACGCGCGGCTGCAGGGGGCATGATGCCCGCGTGACCACGCGCGCTCCCTTCCCCGTGTTCGTCCTGCTCGGCGTGTGCGGTGGGACGACGTTCGGCCAGGTCCCGGAGCACCGAATCGCCCCCACGGACCCGCCCGCGGCGGTGGACGACCTGCTGAAGGCCCTCGACGGGGGCGACCGCGCCGCAGGGTTCGCGGCGCTGTGCCGACTGGCGGTCGCCGGATACCGACCGGACGTCGCCCGGCGGCTGCTCGCGATCGCGGCCGACTCCGCGGGCGAGGAGAGCTGGCGCGAGTACGCCGCGATGGGACTCGGGAACATGCACGCCATGCCCGAGGAGGAACGCGCGCGCGTGCGGGCGGCGCTGCGCGACGCGCTCGCCGCCGAACGTGCCGACGTCCCGGACGGAGTCGCGCGCCTCATGGTGCGGCTCGGTGACGCGGCGTTCGTGCGCGAGGCGCTCGGTGGCTCGCTGGAA
>DATGPD010000163.1:0-3783 GCA_035305285.1 Planctomycetota bacterium | reverse complement strand
GGGGCCGGAAGTCTATAGAGCCGCCCGGAGGCCGCGCCACCGCGCCGCGACGCGCGGTGAGTCGGTGCGGTGGGTCGCGGGCGTTTCGGCGATCTGGCCGAAGGGGCGCCGCCCGGCCGCCCGCCTGCCCCTTGCCCTCGAGGCCCGATCTCATGGAGCTTCCATCCGCGCATTCCTGTCTCCGCGCCGTGCTGCTCGTCGCCGCCGGCGCCGTGGTCCTGCGTGCCCAGAACCTCACCCCGCTACCGCCCGCGGCCGTGACCGAGCCGGTCATCCTGCACCGCGCGATCGTCAACGGCGAGGTCCCGGACGCCCCGGTGCCGCCGCGCGCGCTGTACGATACCGCGAACAAGGCATTCGACCTCGTGCCCGAGGGCGGCGGCGAGTTCCGCGCACCGCTGTCGCCGCCGACCGAGCCGCGCCCGCTGGCGGGGGCGGCTTCGCGATCGCCGCGGCGAACGACCTGCGCACGTTCGTCCAGAGCCGGGTCAACCCGCCCGGCACGAACCCGAGCGCGATCGGCGAGCCGGCGACCGCGAGCCACGGCAACGCGGTACGCGCGCAGGGCCTGGGCAATGCGACGACATCCGAGCGCGGGAATCCGGCCTGGCTGCGAGGTTCAGCGCGGCGCCGTTGGCGAACGCTCGTCGGCGCGGTTCACTGGCAGGTGCACGGCGATGCCCGCGTCCGTGCGTGCTGCCGGTCGAAGCGACCAGAGGGCCTCGTCGCGGCCGCTTCTTGCCGGCGGTGGGTAACCCGCGGGACCGCCTCCGGCTCGAACTGCGCGAGCCCGCGGCGTGACGCCGCGCGCGCCGTGGAGAATGCCTCGCGGCGCAGCCCCTCGCCCCGCGCTCTCCGGGCAGCTATGCCAGCGCCATGCGTACCCGGCTCGCGCTCGTCTGGCTCGCTTCGTCCGCCGTGCTCGCCGCGCAGGATCCCGCGGCGTCGCGGGTACTGCGCACGCGGCACGTGATCCTCGTCACGCTCGACGGTCTGCGCTGGCAGGAGGTGTTCGGGGGCGCCGACCCGGAGCTGGTCGACAAGGAGAAGGGCGGCGTCCGCGACCTCCTCGCGTTCCGTCGACGCTTCTGGCGCGGTACTCCGGAGGAGCGGCGCGAAACGTTGTTCCCGTTCCTGTGGGGGACGGTCGCGCGCGACGGGCAGTTGTTCGGCGATCCGTCCGCTGCCTGCGTCGCCAGGGTCGAGAACCCGCACTGGTTCTCCTATCCGGGCTACCACGAGCTGCTGTGCGGGTTCGCCGACGAGCGGATCTCGGCGAACGCCAAGCTGCCGAATCCGAACCGCACGGTTCTGGAATGGCTTGCCGCGCGTGCGGACTTCGGCGGCCGGGTCGCGGCGTTCTGCACGTGGGACGTGTTCCCCTACATCCTCGCGTCGTCGCGCAGCGGCATCTACGTGCACGCGTGCCGTGACCCGATCGAGCACGGCCTCGACGCCGAACGCGTGGCGCTGAAGAACCGCGTGCTCGCGGCGCTGCCGTCGTACTGGGACGACTGCACCTTCGACGTGACGGCGTGCGCCGCATTCGCCGAGTACCTGGCGGCGAAGAAGCCGCGCGTCGCGTACGTAGCGCTGGGCGAGACCGACTGCTGGGCGCACGAACGCCGCTACGACCTGTACCTGGAAGCGGCGCAGCGCGCCGACCGCTGGCTCGGCGAGACGTGGGCTGCGCTGCAGGCGATACCCGAGTACGCCGGCACGACGTCGCTCGTGATCACGGTCGACCACGGCCGCGGCGACGGGAAGGAATGGACCGACCACGGCGCGAAGACCGCGGGCAGCGACCGCGTGTGGTTTGCGGTGCTCGGGCCGGACACGCCTCCGCTCGGCGTGCGCCGGGACATGGAGGTCACGCAGGGCCAGGCCGCGGCGACCGTCGCCCACCTGCTCGGGCTCGACTGGTGCGCCGAGGAGCCGCGCGCGCGCAAGCCGCTTCCCGGCGTGCGCTCGTAGCTGCCCGTTGGACTCGTACCCGAAAGCTCGCGCTCAGCGCGCTGCGGGCTGCTCCGCCATGCTGCGGCAGATCGCGGCGCAGCGCCGGCAGGTCTCTTCGCAGAGCTGCAGCTCCTCGTCGTCGCCGAAGCGGGCGCAGCTCTCCGCGGACTCCAGGCAGACGTCCGCGCAGACTCTGCACGTCTCGCCGTGCTGCGCCAGGCCGAGCGCGAGGAACGCGGCGTTCGTCCGGCAGATCTCGGCGCAACCGAGCAGGAGTTGCAAGTGCTCCGCGGCGGCGTGCGTGCCGCCGCGGAGCAGGCAGTGCCGGACGGACTCCAGACAGGTCACGTGGCACTCCTGGCACACGTCGATGCACCGCTGCATCTCCTTCGTCGGTGTCGCGTTGTGGGGCATCGATCCGGTCCGCTGCATGAGGGTTCGAGTGCGCGCCGCGCACCGCGCGCGCCGCGTGGACCGGCCGCGAGCAAGCGACATACCCGCGCTCAGCGGAAGATCGGGGCGCGCCAGATGCCGAGGCGCGCGAGCAAGAACTGGACGAGGGTCCACAGCGTCAGCAACCCGTAGCGGGCACTGCGCTTGAAGTTGATCGACGACGCTTCCTTGAAGTAGCGGCACGGCACCGGCACGTCGCTCATCCGGAACCGGAAGAACGCGACCTGGGCGAGGAACTGGCTGTCGAACACGAAGTCGTTCGAGTTCGCCTGCCACGGGATCCGCTCCAGTACTTCGCGCGCGTAGGCGCGGTAGCCGGTGTGGAAGTCGCCGAGGTTCTGTCCGAGGACGACGTTCTCGACGATCGTGAGGAAGCGGTTGGCGAGGTACTTCCACACCGGCATGCCGCACCCGACCGCCTCGCGCCGGCTGCGGATCCGGCTGCCGAGCACGACGTCGCAGATGTTGAGGCGCAGGAACTCGACCATCGCCGGCAGCACGCGCGGGTCGTACTGGTAGTCGGGGTGGAGCATCACCACGACGTCGGCGCCCGCCTCGAGCGCCAGCCGATAGCAAGTCTTCTGGTTCCCGCCGTAGCCGAGGTTGCGCTCGTGGCGCACCGCGCGGATCCCCAGGCGCTGGGCGGTGGCCAGCGTGTCGTCCGGACTGTGGTCGTCGACCAGCAGGAACTCGCAGCGGAAATCCGCCGGCACCGCCGCGACCGTCGCTTCGAGGGTCTTCGCCGCACGATACGCGGGCAACACGACGACGACCTTGTCGATGCGCCGCGGCGGCGGCTCGTTCACGAAGGGCGGCGGCTCGGCGGACACGCGCGAAAGCAAGGGACGTCCAGCGTGCCGGCCGTCGGCTTGAAATCCAACCGGTCGCTGCGCAGAGTGCGCGGCCCGCAATGGTCAAGGTCCAGGGTCCGAACTACGACCCCGATCGTCTCGATCGCGTGCTCGAAGAGGCGTGCCGCAAGCACGGCTTCCGGCTCGACGTCGAAGGCTGGACACGGAAGACGTACGACGTCTATGCCGGCGACGCGCGCGACCGGCAGAGCGTGCTGATCGCGCGCATCGAGAGCTTCGCGACGGTCAACGGCGAGATCCGCGTGTACGACGATCGCGCCATGCCGCTCGCGCAGGAGGTCGGTGAAGTCCTCGAACGCG
Source organism: Planctomycetota bacterium (assembly GCA_035305285.1). Lineage (GTDB taxonomy): Bacteria > Planctomycetota > UBA1135 > UBA1135 > UBA2386 > DATGPD01. Next base: position 202 of record DATGPD010000163.1, on the reverse strand, counting down.
AGTTCGGCGTCAAGGAGGCGGTGATCCTCCGGGAGCAGCGCCCGGAGTGACGGGCCCGGCGTTCCCGCCCTGCAGCGGGAACGCCCCGATCAGGTGCTCCGCGACCGGTTCGCCGTGGCGCAGGTGGCGCTCGATGATCCGGTCGAGCACTTCGGGCGTGCAGCCGCCGTACCAGGTGCCCTCGGGGTAGACGACCGCGATC
>DATGPD010000162.1:0-3199 GCA_035305285.1 Planctomycetota bacterium | reverse complement strand
CGGCCACCCCACCGCCCGCCCGGAGACCTGGGCGTACGGCCTGCGCAACCCGTGGCGGTTCTCCTTCGACCGGGTCACCGGCACGCTGTGGGCCGGCGACGTCGGGCAGGACGCGTGGGAGGAAGTCGACATCGTGGTGCGCGGCGGCAACTACGACTGGCCGCTGTACGAGGGCAACCAGCCCTACCGCAACCCGAACAACCTGCCGCAGAGCGCACGCCCGGTGCACGTGCTGCCGCGCAACGAGGCCAGTTCGCTGATCGGCGGTTACGTGTACCGCGGCAGTTCGGCCCCCTCGCTCGTCGGCGCGTACGTGTACGGCGACTTCCAGACCGGCAACGTCTTCGCGCTGCGCGAGAGCGGCGGGCAGATGGTCAGCAACCAGATCATCGGCTACGTCGACGGGATCTCCTCGTTCGGCGAGGACCAGAACGGCGAGCTGTACGTGCTCGCGCACAACAGCGGGCACGTGTACCGGATCGTCGAGCAGGGCGGCGGCGGGACCGGCACGGTGCCGCAGACCCTGTCGGCCACCGGGTTGTTCACCGACGTGGCGTCGCTGGAGTGGGCCCCCGGGCTGCTGCCGTACGAGGTGAACACGCCGCTCTGGTCCGACGACGCCAGGAAGACGCGCTTCTTCGTGCTGCCCGAGGGCCACATCGGCTTCCATCCGACCGGGCCGTGGACCTTCCCGGTCGGCACGGTCCTGGTGAAGCACTTCGAGATCGAGATGGTCCAGGGCCAGCCGTCGAGCACGCGGCGGCTGGAGACGCGCGTGTTCGTGCACGAGCGCAACGGCTGGGCCGGCTACACCTACAAGTGGAACGCGCAGCAGACCGACGCCGACCTGCTCAGCGGCGGGATGAGCGAGACGCTGCACGTGCGCGACCGGCAGGGCAACGTCCGCCCGCAGGTGTGGACCTACCCCAGCCGCAGCGACTGCCTGCAGTGCCACACCGCGGCGGCCGGCGTGGTTCTCGGCCTGCGCACCCTGCAGACCAACCGGATCGTCACCGTCCGCGGCCACGCGGTGGAGCAGCTCGACAACTGGAACGCGATGCGCCTGTTCGACCAGGTGCTGTCGGGCGCGCACGCCTACGGTCGGCTGGCCGAGGCCTACAACCCGAACTACCCGCTGCGCGACCGCGCGCGCGCCTACCTCGACGCCAACTGCGCGAACTGCCACCTGCCCGGCGGCGCGATGAACGGCGACATCGACCTGCGCGCGACGACGCCGGACGCGGCGATGAACGTGATCGGCGTGCGCCCCACGCGCGGCGACCTCGGCCTGCCCGACGCCTACCGCATCAAGCGCCAGGTCCCGGGCAGCAGCGTGCTCTGGGAGCGCATGCGCCGCCTCGACGGGACGCGCATGCCGCGCCTAGGATCGCACGTGGTCGACGACGCGGCCGTGGCGCTGATCGACGCCTGGATCCGGACGCTCTGAGCGGCGGCAGCCGGCGGGCGCGAGGAGCGCGTCCGGGCAATGCGACGGACGCGGGCTCCGGCGCGCCGACCCCACCGGGACGGACGTTCGCGCCCAGGCGATCCGGGCTACCCGCCCGGCCCGAGGCGGCAGCGACATCCGCCGGCGATCGTTGGCCGGCGACTCGCATCCTGCGCTCTCCGCCTCGCGCCGGCACGTCGGCGCGGGCGCGGCCGGAGGGCCTGCCCCCGGCCTCACTCCCACTCGATCGTCCCCGGCGGCTTGCTCGTGATGTCGAGCACGACCCGGTTGATGCCGCGCACCTCGTTGGTGATCCGGCTGCTGATCTTGCGCAGGACGTCGACCGGCAGGCACTCCCAGTCCGCAGTCATGCCGTCCTTGCTGCTGACGATGCGCAACGCGATCGCGTCCTGGTAGGTGCGCTGGTCGCCCATCACCCCCACCGTCCGCGTCGGCACGTAGACCGCGAAGTACTGCCACAGGTCGCGGTGCAGGTTGCGGCTCTCGATCTCGGCGCGCACGATCGCGTCGGCCTGACGCAGGATCGCGAGCTTCTCGGCGGTCACCTCGCCGAGGCAGCGCACGGCGAGGCCGGGACCGGGGAACGGCTGCCGGTCGACGAGCGAGGCGGGCAGGCCCAGCTCGCGCCCGATCGCGCGCACCTCGTCCTTGAACAGGTCGCGCAGCGGCTCGACCAGCTCCATGTCGAGGTCCTCGGGCAGGCCGCCGACGTTGTGGTGGCTCTTGATCGTCGCGGTCGCACCGCCGTGCGCGGCGACCGACTCGATCACGTCCGGGTAGAGCGTGCCCTGCCCGAGGAAGTGCACCGACGACATGCGCGCGGCCTCGGCGCGGAACACCTCGACGAACACGCGCCCGATCGTCTTGCGCTTCTCCTCGGGATCGGTGACTCCGCGCAGCGCCTCCAGGAAGCGCGCGCCGGCGTCCACCGTGATCAGGTCCATGTGGTGCTCGTCGCGGAACAGACGCTGCACGTTCTCGCGCTCGTCCTGCCGCAGCAGGCCGTTGTCGACGAACACGCAGTGCAGCCGGCCGCCGATCGCACGGTGCACCAGGACGGCGGCGACCGACGAATCGACGCCGCCGGAGAGGCCCATCACCACCTCGCCCTTGGGGCCGACCTGCGCCGCGATCTCGGCGACCTTGCTCTCGATGATGCTGCCCGGGTTCCAGTCCGGAGTGCAGTCGGCGACGCCGCGCACGAAGTTGCGCAGCATCAGCATGCCCTGCTCGGTGTGCGCCACCTCCGGGTGGAACTGGAAGCCGTAGATCCGGCGCTGGTCGTCGGCGATCACCGCGACCGGGCACGGCTCCGAGCGCGCCAGCACGCGGAAGCCGGGCGGCAGGCTGGTGACGCGGTCGCCGTGCGACATCCACACCACGGTGCGCTCGGCGACCCCTTCGAGCACGCCGCTCGCCTCCAGCACCTCGATCTCCGTGCGCCCGTACTCGTGGTGGCCGCGCGCCGGTTCGACCCGACCGCCGAGGTGGTGCGCCAGCCACTGCAGCCCGTAGCAGATGCCGAGCACCGGCACGCCGCGCTGCACGACCGCGACGTCGAGCACCGGCGCGTCGGCGTCGTACACCGAGCGTGGCCCGCCCGACAGGATCACGGCCTGCGGCTGCTGCGCGGTCATCTCGGCGAGCGCGCGCTCCGGCGTCGTGATCCGGGAATACACCCCCATCTCGCGCACGCGGCGCGCGATGAGCTGGCAGTACTGCGCCCCGAAG
>DATGPD010000161.1:0-2642 GCA_035305285.1 Planctomycetota bacterium | reverse complement strand
CGCGTCTCCATCGTTCTTCTCGGGGCCTGTCCGCAGTACACGTCATCCTCGGCCGGGAAGCACACCGAGCGCGCGCCCGGTCGCCGCTTCGCGGGACGCCGCCGCGATCTGGATCAGGCAGTTATCCTGCGCACCCGCTCGGCCGTGCGTTGCCGGGTGAACGCGGGCGGTCACGATGAAGAGCGGGTCCGAGTCAGAGCGTTCCGCCACGCGCGGCGGGCTGCAGCTGCTGCGCCTCGTCCTGCGGGTCGCGATCCTCGCCGGTCTCGGCCTCGTCGCCTGGATGATCGAGCGCGGCGAACTGTGGGCGCCGGTCGCGGTCGCGCTGGCCATCGCCCTCGGCCTGCTCGGCGCCGGGCACGTGCTCGCGCGCCTCGCGCGCGCGGTGCAGCAGCGCATCGCGCTCGGCACCTCGCTCGCCGTGATCGACGCCATGGACGGCGCCGCGTTCGAGGACTGGGTGGTGCGCCGTCTGACGCGCTGCGGGTTCTCGTGCGAGAACCTGCCGCGCAGCCGCGACTACGGGATCGACGTGGTCGCCGTCCGCGGTGCGCGACGGATCGGCGTGCAGGCCAAGCGTTACGACGGACCGGTGGGCAACGGTGCGGTCCAGCAGGCGATCGCGGGTGCGGGGCACCACGGCTGCACGGTCGCCGCGGTCGTCACGCAGTCGCGCTTCACCGCCGCCGCGCGCGCGCAGGCGGCGTCCGCCGCCCTTCCGGTCGTGCTCGTGGACCGCACCGGCCTCGCCGAACTCGGTCGCGTGCTGCGCCGCCACGCGTCGGCGCGGGCGGGCGCCGTGCGCGACGCGCGAGCGCGCGCCGCCGGTGCCCGTTGAACCGCCCGCGGTCGCACGCGTCGGTCCGCCTCGCCGTGCACGGAACGCGCCGCACGCGATGGCCCGGAAAGGGGCGGCGGTGTCATTCGGGTGCATGGCAGAATGCGACCGTGACTCTGCTGTCGTGCGCCGCCCTCGTCGGGCTTCTCGTCGTTCCGCCGGGCACACAGGACCCCGCCGCGCCCGCGAAACCGGCCGAAATCACGCTCGAAGACGTGTTCACGCTCACCGACCGCATGGTGGGCAAACCGGAGCTGCCGATCGGCTGGATCGACGGCAAGCGCTACCTGGCCTGGGGCGCGATCGGTCAGGGACCCGAGCCGCGCCCACGGGGGTTCCTGGCCGTCGAGGCCGCGACCGGAGAGAGCGTCCCCTGGCTCGACTCCGCCGCGCTCGCCCGGGCGATCGGCGAGTTGCCGGGCTTCACCCAGGGGCTCGGCACCGCGGTCGTGCAGGATCGCAGCGCGTTCCAGTGGGGCTCCGGATTCGCCAAGGCGCTGCTGAACGTCGCGAGCGATCTGTTCTGCGTCACGGTCGAAGACGCCGGGGTCGTGCGGTTGACGCACACTCCGGAGGCCGAGGAAGGCGAGGAGCTGTCGCCGGACGGTCGCCTGGTCGCGTTCGTGCGCGACTACGACCTGTGGGTGGTGCCGGCGGGCGGCGGCGCCGAACGCGCGCTCACGACCGGGGGCAGCCGCGTCCTGCGCCACGGCCGCCTCGACTGGGTCTACCAGGAGGAGCTGTACGGGCGCGGGAACTTCAAGGGGTTCTGGTGGTCGCCGGACTCGACCCGGATCGCCCTGCTGCGGTTCGACGAGCGCAACGTGCCCGAGTTCACCCTGGTGAGCGACACGCCGGTGCGGCCGCTCGTCGAGGTCGACCACTATCCGAAAGCCGGTGACCCCAACCCGGTCGTCTCGCTCGGCGTCGTCGACGTGCGCGGCGGCCCGGTGCGCTGGTTCGACCTGGGGCGCTACGGGACGCAGGATCTGCTGATCAGTCGCGTGCAGTGGCACCCCGGCAGCGGCGAGGTCTACTTCCAGGTGCAGGACCGCTTGCAGCGCTGGCTCGATCTGCTCGCCGGCGACCCGCGCGACGGCCGCGTCCGCGTCGTCGTCGAAGAGCGCAGCGACTGCTGGGTCGAGGCCGACGCCAACCCGCACTGGCTGGACGGCGGCAAGTCGTTCCTGTGGCTGTCCGAGCGCGACGACTTCAAGCACCTCTACCACTACGGGCGCGACGGCAAGCTGATCCGGCGCCTGACCGAGGGACCGTTCGAGGTCGACGAGCTGTGCGGCGTCGACGAGACCGCGCGGGTCGTCTACTTCCTGTCCGACCAGGAGGACGTCAAGCAGCAGCACCTGTGGCGCGTAGGCCTCGACGGCCAGGGCATGGCGCGGATCACCAAGGCTCCCGGCACGCACACCGTGTCGCTCGCGCCGGACTTCGCCTCCTTCCTCGACGTGCGCACCGCGATCGACGACGCCGGGCGGATCGACCTCAAGAAGATGGACGACGAGGTCATCCGCACGGTGGCCGCCGCCGACATGAGCCTGTGGCAGCAGAAGGAGCCGTGCCCCGTCGAGTTCCACACCGTGCCCGCGCGCGACGGGTTCGTGATGGAGGCGATGCTCATCAAGCCGCGCGGCTTCGAGGCCGGCAAGCGCTATCCGGTGCTGTGCTTCACCTACTCCGGCCCGCACGCGCAGCAGGTCCGCAACCGGTGGGCTGGCCGCAACTACCTGTTCCACCAGATGCTCGCGCAGCAGGGCATCATGGTGTTCGTCTGCGACAACCGCTCGGC
>DATGPD010000160.1:0-3465 GCA_035305285.1 Planctomycetota bacterium | reverse complement strand
ACCGGCTGGCGGGGAACCGCGAGAAGTGCAGGAACACGCGCGCCGTCTCCGCCGCGCGTGCGCGCGCGACCCACTCGCCGCCCTCGCTCGGGATGAACACGCGCGGCGAGATCGGCTCGGCGCGGCCCAGCCGGATGTCGCGCAGCTCGTAGCCGTCGGCCTGCCGGCGAATCAGGCGCCACTGCAGCGGCGAGAGGAACCCCGGCAGCGCCGCGGCCTGCAGGCAGTCGCCCGGGCCTGCCAGCGCCGCCTCGATGAGCGACGGATGGCGGGTCAGCACCGGCGCGCTCGCACACGGCGCCGTCGTGCCGTCCGCGCGTGTCGTCGCGGCCACCTCGAGCGCCTGCGCTTGCGCGACGGCCCGCACGACGTAGAACGCCGCCATCGTCGCGAGCACGACGCGCGCGATCCTCTGGCGCGAAGCGGGCTTCAGGCGGGCCGCCACGAAGCCGGCCAGCAGCATCGTCCAGATGTAGATGTCGATGATCGGCACCCAGTCGAAGGCGAACCAGGTGTCGCTGAACGGGCTCAGGATGCGGACGCCGTAGCTGGTCGGCAGATCCATCAGCACGTGCAGCACCGTGCCCGCGAGCGCGACGCCCCAGAGCGACACCAGGTGCCGCAGCGCCTCCCCGCGTGTCTCGCGCCGCGCCGCGCGCCAGGCGGTCACGATCGCGCCCGAGAGGAGGGCGAGCAGCACGACGCCGAGCACGCCGTGCGTCGGCCCGCGATGCGCGGCCAGGTAGTCGACCGCCCCGCCGAACGCGGCGACGATGTCGGCGTCGGGGATGTTGGAGGCAATGACCATTGCGGCGGTGGCGCCCGGCGTGCGCGCGCCCAGGCCCGCACGCACCAGCGTCACGCCGACGAGCGTGTGCGTCAGGTTGTCCAATGCCCGTAATATTACCTGTCGTGCGCGCTGTTCTTCTCACTCCGCTTGCAGCGGTCCTGTGGCTCGCCACGCCGTCGCCCTCGCCGGCGTGGGGCTTCGACGTCCACCGGCTGCTGACCGATCGCGCCCTCGATCTGCTGCCGGCGCCCATCCGGCCCTTCTTCGACCACCACCGTGCCTTCATCGTCGAGCACGCGATCGACCCCGACCTCTGGCGGCCGGCGGGGTGGACGGAGGAGTCGCCGCGGCACTTCTTCGACCTCGACGAGTACGGGCAGCCGCCGTTCGCGGACGTGCCGCGTGAGCACGACCGGGCGATCGAGCGGTACGGCGCCGAGTTCGTGCGGCGCGCCGGCACGCTGCCGTGGCGCGTGTCCGATGTCTTCGGGCAGTTGCGCCGCAGCTTCGAGGAGCAGGCGCGCGGCGGGCGCAATCCGGCATTCACCATCGCGTTCCAGTCGGCGATGCTCGCGCACTACATCCAGGACGCCTTCGTGCCGCTGCACGCCGTGAAGAACTACGACGGGCAGCTGACGCGTCAGCACGGTCTGCACTTCAGGTGGGAGACCGATCTCGTCGACCGCTATCGCTCGGTGCTCCGCATCGAGCCGCCGGCGCTGCACCCCGTGCCCGACCCGCGCGCGTTCACCTTCGAGGTGCTCGAGGCGAGCTTCGCGAAGGCGGAAGCGATCTTCGCCGCCGACCGCAAGGCAGCCGAGGGCCGCGAGTTCTACGATGACGAGTACTTCGAGCGGCTGTTCCGGGAGACGCGGCCCATCCTGGAGGAGCGCCTGTCGAAGGCCGTCGCCGGCGTCGCGTCGGCGATCACGGCGGCATGGGAGGCAGGTGGCCGCCCGGAGCTGCCGGTGGAACGGAAGACGGCGCCGCGAAGGATTCCCCGTCGGTAGAGCGGGACAGCACCGGCCCTGGCCCTGACCCCTGGCCTCTGCCCCCTGGCCCCTGCAATCGTTCAGATGCTTTCGCTGCCGATTGACGCGCACGTCGCGACCATCGTCTCGACCGTCCGCGCGCATCGTGCCGCCGTCGTCGTCGCCGCGCCGGCCGCAGGCAAGACGACGCGCGTGCCGCCGGCGCTGGTCGATGACGGGCCGGTGATCCTGCTGCAGCCGCGTCGCGTCGCCGCGCGGTCGATCGCCAGGCGCATCGCGGCCGAGCGCGGCTGGACCGTCGGCAGGGAAGTGGGCTGGCAGGTCCGCGGCGAGCGGCGCTTCGGCAGCGACACGCGCCTGCTCGTCGCCACGGAAGGCATCCTCACCGCGCGGCTGCAGGCCGACCCGCTGCTGTCGGACTTCCGCACCGTCGTCATCGACGAGTTCCACGAGCGCAGCATCCACGCCGACCTCGGCCTCGCGCTCGCGCGGCAGGCCATGCTCGCGCGCGACGACCTGCGCGTCGTCGTCATGTCGGCGACCATGGATGCCGGGACGGTGGCGGCGTTCCAGGGCGGATGCCCGATCGTCGAGGCGCCGGGCCGGACGTTCCCGCTCGAGGTGTCGTACCGCCCGGGTGTGGCTGTCGAGGACGCCGTGCTCGACGAGCTGCCGCGTGCGCGCGGCGCGATTCTCTGCTTCCTGCCCGGCGCGCCGGAGATCCGCCGCGCGCAGGAGCGGCTGGCCGCCGCGCTGCGCGGGCGCGACGTGCCCGTGCTGCCGCTCTATGGCGCGCTCGACGCCGACGCGCAGGACGCCGCGCTGACGCCGGGCGATGGGCCGCGCGTGATTCTCGCGACCAACATCGCCGAGACGACGCTGACCGTGCCCGACGTGACGTGCGTCGTCGACACCGGACTGCAGAAGGTCGCGCGGTACGATGCCGATCGGGGCGTCGACAGCCTGACCACCGAGCGCGTCTCGCAGGATTCGGCCGATCAGCGCGCCGGCCGCGCGGGCCGCGTGCAGGCGGGACGCGTCGTGCGGCTGTGGGATGCCCGCGACCGGCTGCGCCCGCACCGCGAGCCCGAAATCGCGCGTGTCGATCTCGCGCCGGTCGCGCTCGACGTCATCGTCTGGGGCGGCGACCCGCGACGGTTCGAGTGGTTCGAGGCGCCTGACCCCGAGAGGCTGGAGGCCGCGCTCGATCTGCTCGCGCGGCTCGGGATCATCGCTCCAGTTGGCGATGGGACGCCGACGCTGATGCCATCGGCAGAGGCCATCCGGCGTCTGCCGCTCCATCCGCGTCTCGGCCGCATGCTGATCGAGGCGCGCGGCGCCTTCGCGATGGCGCTGGCGTGCGCCGCGATCACGGAGCGTTACATGCTGCCGGCCCGGCACGTGACCACGTCCTGCGATCTGCTCGCGGTCGTGGACGACCAGTCGGCGCTGCCGGAGCGCGTGCGCCGCGTCGCGCGCGAGACCCACGCGCGTGCGCGCGAGGCGCTCGGCGACCGCGCCGTCGATCGCGTCGATGACGAGGCGTTTCGGCGTGCGGTGCTGGCGGGGTATCTGGATCGGGTCGCGAGACGCCGCGCACAGGGAAGCGATCGCTTCCTGCTGGCGTCGGGCGCCGGCGCGCGCCTCGCGCAGGAGAGTGGTGTCCGCGACGCCGAATTCATC
>DATGPD010000159.1:0-2392 GCA_035305285.1 Planctomycetota bacterium | reverse complement strand
GGCCAGAAGGGGCGGATCCTGGCCTACCCGGACGACATCGTTGATCTGAACTACGAGCGGCCGACGTCGGCGCTGACGGTGCCGCAGCGGCGCTACAATGTCGCGCCGAAGATCGACCTGATCACCGCGCTCAAGCAGATCCCCGACGTCCCGCAGGTCCGCGCCGATCGGACGCTCCGGTTCCCGCGCGTGCCGTTCGAGAACCTCGCGGCGGAGGGCACCAACGGCTCGACCGACATCGTCATTCCGATCTACGGCCGGCGCATGGTGACGATCCAGATCGTCACGCCGGCGCTGGTCGCGCACGAGACCGCGTTCTTCCTGGCGGCGCTCCAGCCCGGCACGACGCAGCCGTTCGCGAAGTTCCTGGGCTCGGTGCTCAAGCCCGCGATCGCGGTGCAGGACACCGACTCGGTGGTCTACCGCGCCTCCGACCAGGTCAGCCAGATCACCGGCACCGGCACGACCGACGCGCCGTCGACGTTCGACTACACGCAGGAGTCGCAGCCGCTGCCGTCCGCCAAGGGCCAGGCCGACCTGCTGATCATCAACGTGCGCCCGGCGTACGGCGAGACCCCGCCGCCCGGCTACTCGATGATCTCCCTGTTCATCCAGGTCTCGGATCGCGAGGCCTGATGACCACCCCCGCCACGAACATCCAAGAGGCGATCGACCTCGCCGCCGACAACATCGCCGAGCTCGCCTACGACGGCATCGTTTCGCTCGCCGCGCGCATGGTGGACTGGACCGACGGCATGTTCGTCGGGCCGGCCGGGATCTACGTCGACGTCCAGAGCGACAACCAGCGGCGCGTGCTCGACTGGTTTGGCGCGACCCGGCGGGCGCAGGCCGAGATCGAGGGGCCCAACCCCGGGGACGCCGGGCTGATCGGGACGTCCGCGGTCATCGACGCGGTCACCCGGGCGCTCTGCGCCGTGCGCGACTCGGCGCTGGCCGGCGCGATCTCGAGCGCGCAGGAGACCGACACGGTCACGCTGTTCAACACCGCCTGGACCTGATGGCCGACGCGCTCCCGGGGATGATGATCGCGCTCCGGCTCGCGGCGGTGCCGCAGGCCGAGTGGCCCCGCGTGCTGCTGTCCGAGTGCCGGACGGCCCAGCACGATCCCGCGCAGTTCGTGCGGTTGCTGCGCGATGTCGCGGACCAGCTCGAGGTGCTGATGCGCGAGCCGCCGCCGGCGAAGGCGTAGCGGCGTGGGGCGGCGGCGCGTACCATGCCGCGCATGCCCTTTCTCCCGGCCTACGATTATCGCCCGATCAACCGCTGGGACTCGTTCCGCCTCGACGAGTTCCGCACCTATGTCCGGCTGTTCGGCAACGCGAACATCGGCCTCGTCGACCACTGCAACCTGCAGGTGCCCGGCCAGCTCCAGGCCGACGAGACGGTCTTGATCGAGCACGTCTACGCGCGGACGGATGCCGCCCCGCGCGGGGCGCACGAGCTGCTCCACTACTGGGCCAGCCACGCGCAGGCATCGGTGCATCTCAACGACAAGCTGTTGCGCACCTGGCCGCTGGCCGATCTGCTGCAGGAACGCCCGTGGGAGCCCAGCGCGATCGAGCAGGAGCGGGCCGAGGCGGTCGGGCCGGCCGAGGTGGCGGCGTACGAGGCCCGGCTGGCGCGTCGCGAGCAGGATGGACCCCGCCGGTGGCGTGTGCCGGTCCGGAGCAATCTGTCGGTCTACGTCCAAGCGGCGTTCCATCCGTCACCGGATCTGGACCCGAAGACGCGGATCTGGATCCATCTCGAGGGTCACCGGCTGACGTTGCGGCCGCGCTGATCTCGGCCCGGCGCCGGCCGGGGCGTGTAGACTGCGGCCCATGAAGCTCTCCGTCATCACTCCGACCTGTCGCTCCAACCCGCGGTTCGCGGAGATGGCGGCGACGCTGTTGCAGTCGTTCATGCGCGCGCCCGGCCAGCCGCTGCTCGAGTGGCTGATCGTCGACGACGTGCTCTGGCGCGAGCCCGCCGAGGAGCGCTTCGCGCCGGTCGCGGCCGCGCTCGAGGCCCTGCCGCTCGAGGTGCGCCAGCGCATCAACGTCGACCACTTCGCGCCGCCGCCGGGCGCGCACCGCGGCCCGGACATCGCCGACCCGCTGCCCGCCCACAACACCGCGCGCAACGCCGGCCTGAACGCGGTCGCGCACGACACCAGCTACGTCGTGCTGCTGTCCGACTGCGCGATCGTCACCGCCGACTGGGTCCAGGTCGCGTGCGAGCTCGCGCAGCAGCACGTCGGCTGGAAGTGCCGGCTGCACCAGGTCCACGACCACGTCGTGCCCAAGCACCAGCCGTTCCGTTACCAGGACGCGTGGGACACCTTCCACCCGGTCGCGGCCTCGACGGTCGCGGGCCCGTGCTGGGGCGCCCC
>DATGPD010000158.1:0-4882 GCA_035305285.1 Planctomycetota bacterium | reverse complement strand
CTGCAGCGCTGCGCGCAGCGCCGCCAGCTTCCCGCGTACGAGCGCGCCCGCGCCGCGTTCCGGCTCGGCGGCGTGCTCCGCCAGCTCGGCGACGCCGACGCCGCCGAGGACGCCTGGCTCGACGCGCGTCTCGCCGCGCTCGAGTCCGACGCCTCGCCGATCGGTATCGACCTGCTCACCCGCCTCGCCATTGCCGAGCTGCGCGGCGACCACACCCGGCTCGCGGAGCTGGCCCGGGAGATCGCGGCGAACACCTGGTTCGCGGTGCCCGACGAGCTCACCGGCGCGGTGTTCGCGCGCGCACTCGCGGCGCTGGCGGCGGCCGGCAACGGCTCGGGGCCCGACCCGGGCTGGGCCGACCTGCGCGCCCGCGAAGAGGCGCGCCGCAGCGCGCGACGGTTCGCCGCCGAGTTCGACCGGTTCGCCGCGCCGGCACTGCAGCGCGTGCTGGACGATGCCCCGACCGGCCCGGTGTTCCGCTCGATCGGCAACGGCAGCGAGTGCTCGCTGCTCGCGTTGCGGCCGACGACCGCGGAGGAGCAGGCCGCGGCCGGGCGCGGCGCGCGCTGGCTCGGACTGCGGTTCGACCTCGCCGGCCTGGTCACCGAGGCGCTCGACGAACTGCTCGACCCCGGCAAGGACGGCTACCGGCTGGCGGTGTTCGATCCCGACGACGAGCCGATCGTCGGCGGGCCGCTGCCGGACGGCGCGTCCGCGCCCGAGCTGCCCGCGCTCGGCGGCCTGATCCTGCGCGCGGTGCCCGTCGACCCCGAGGCCATCCTGCGCGACGAACGGCTCGCGGTGCGCAACCGCGTCCTCATCCTCACCGCGCTGCTCGCGCTGGCGCTGGGCAGCGGCCTGCTGCTCGTGCGCTCGGTGGCGCGCGAGGCGGAGCTGGCGAAGCTGAAGGTCGAGTTCGTGTCGCGCATGTCGCACGAGCTGAAGACGCCGCTCGCCCTGATCCGGATGTACGGAGAGACCCTCGCGCTCGGCCGCGCCGCGGGCCCGGAGCAGACCGCGCAGTTCGGCGGGATCGTCGCCCGCGAGGCCGACCGCCTCACCGGCCAGATCGACCGCATCCTCGCATTCTCGCAGCAGCAGTCCGGCACGCTGCGCTACGCGCCGCGCCCGGCGGACCTGCGCGCGCTCGTCGCCGACGTGCTCGCCCGCTACCGCGACCACGTCGAGCAGCACGGCTGCACGCTCGTCGCCGAGGTCGACGGCGACCCTCTGCCGGTCGCCGTCGACGCGAACGCCTTCCACCTCGCGCTCGCCGGACTGATCGAGAACTCGGTCAAGTACACGGCCGCCGGCGAGCCCGACCGCGAGATCGTGGTCACGGTCGGCCGCGCGGGCGACGCCGCCGAGGTCGCGGTGCACGACCGCGGCATCGGGATCCCCGAGGGCGAACGCGAGCGCGTGTTCGAAGCCTTCTACCGCCCGTCGAACGCCGGCGAGGTGCGCGGCGCGGGCCTCGGTCTCGCCCAGGTCCGCCACTTCGCGCACGCGCACGGCGGCGAGGTCGTCGCGCTGGCGCGCGACGGCGGCGGAACGACCCTGCGACTACGCCTGCCGCTCCAGCCGGCAGGGGAGGAATCGCCTGATCCGACATGAGCCAAACCGCTCCCCGACTCCTGCTGATCGAGGACGAGCCCGACCTGCGCGCGGGCCTCGTGCACAACCTGTCGCTCGACGGCTACGACGTCGACGTCGCGGCCGACGGGCGCGCCGGCCTGGCGCGGGCGCAGAGTGGCAGCTACGCGCTGATCCTGCTCGACCTCATGCTCCCCCACCTCTCCGGGATCGAGGTCCTGCGCCGGCTGCGCGCGGAAGGCCGCAACACGCCGGTGATCATCCTGTCCGCGAAGGGCCAGGATCAGGACAAGGTCGCCGGCCTGGAGCTGGGCGCCGACGACTACGTGACCAAGCCGTTCGGCGTCGCCGAGCTCGCGGCGCGCATCCGCGCGGTGCTGCGCCGCACCGAGCGCAAGCCCGGCAACGGGCTCGGCGGCGACCGCAACGTGTGGGTGTTCCCACGCCTGACGATCGACTTCCGCCGCTTCGTGGTGCAGCGCGACGGCCAGGAGTTCCAGCTCAGCCGGTTCGAGGCCGAAGTGCTGCGCCTGCTCCTGGCGCACCGTGGCGAAGTGGTCACGCGCAGCGACCTGCTCACCAAGGTGTGGGGCTACGTGCACCTGCCGACGACGCGCACGGTCGACAACCACATCGCGCGCCTGCGCAAGAAGATCGAGCACGACGTCGACCACCCGACCTACGTGGTGACCGTGCACGGCATCGGCTACCGATTCGACGCCGAACCGATCGAGGTGCGCTCGTGAGGCCGGCGCGTGCACTGCAGGGGGCGGTGCTCGCGGCGCTCGCCGCGGCGCCCGGCGCGCAGGACCGGGCGAGTGCGCCCGCGCGCGCGGGCGAGGCGCTCGCTGCCGCGTGGCTGAGCGACCTGCTCGGCGACCCGCCGGAGGCGACGCTCGCCGCATACCGCGTGCTGGTCGAGGACGAGAACCTGCCGCGCGAGCACCGTCTGCGCGCCGCGGCGCGCGCGCTGCCGGCCGCGGCGTCGGCCGGCGGCGAAGAAGGATCCTGGTGGGCCGCGCGGTTCCTCGCCCTCGTGCCCGGCCCGCGCACCTTCGAACCGGACGTGCTGCTCGCGCGGCTCGCCGCGCAGCAGGAGGCGGCGCGCGCCTGGGCAGCGAGCGACCGCGAGGTCGACAACGTGCGCCCGCTCCTGCAGCGGCTCGCCGGTGAACCGTACCGGACGCTCGAGACCATGGCCTCCCGCCCGCTGCCCGCGGGCGAAGCAGCCGAGCGGCTCGCCGGTGCCGCCGAGCGGCGCCGCGGCCGCGCCGCTCTCGCCCGGCCGCGCGCCGAGGCCGCGCAGCGGCACGAGAGCGAGCCGCAGCGCCCGCGCACGCTGCAGCTCCGCCGCTGGGCGCGCGACGCGCTCGAGTGGGAACTCGCGGGCGACCGCGCCAAGTCCGAGCGCCTGCTCGACATCCTCGCCCGACGCCGCGGCGTGCGCGGCCCCGCGACCGTCGAGCGCCTGGAGCAGGAAGTCGCCGCCGCGCGCGGACGCCGCCTCGCGCCGGGCGAACTGGCGCTCGTCGAGCGTGCGCTGGACGAGGCGCGCAGGCGGGCGGCGGCGGGAGACGACCGCGGCGTGGCCGCGGTCGTGGGCCCGGCGCTCGCGTTGCTGCTGATGCAGGGGGAGTGAGGCGGGGCGCACGGGGCGCATCGACGTCCGGGCGCGGCACGACGGAAGCCTTCACGGCCGGCCGCACCGCGATCCGGCCCGGGTGGTCGCCGTCGCGGAATCCGGTCGCTCCTCGCACGGCCGCGGGAGAGGGCTTCCCTTCCCCCACGCTGCCTCGCCCGAACGCGCCGCCGCGCCTGTCACTCCGCGGGCGCACGCGCTGCCGATGCGACACGTGTGGCCGGGGAGACGCTCGCGATCGCTGCGCAAGTGCCGTTGCACGTGCCGTCGACACAGGCTCCACGTGGCGACAACGTCCCCGGAGGGCGATCCATGACCACCACGGTCGTCGCACATCCTCTCGCGCCCGGCGTGCACGCATGCCGCCTGACGGCCCGTTGGGAACGGACCACCGACGCCGGGACCGCACGACGCCACCGTGCCACCTCGCCGGGCCCTTCCCGAGGGCCTGTGCTCACCCGATGGCATTCGGGTTGCTTTACCGGACGCGTCGATCGCCCACGCCGGCCATGCCCGCCAGGATCCGCTCCCATGCGCCCGTGCGCAGACGCAGAGCAGGGCGCAATGGGGAGGCGACAGAAGAGGGAACGAGCCGCCTGTGCAGACCGGATCCTGTTCTGCGGTCGCCCGTAGCACGAGCGCGGCTTGCGCCCCGCTCGCGGAGGCTCCGCGGCGCTTCCGGACCGTGGCAGGCCAAAGAAAGGGGAGCCACAACCGGTGAACGTGCCTCGACGCTTCGACACGGCGCGCGACGGCGGTTCACAGTTGGCTCAGCACGTTGGGCGCTGGAACGAGCGCTCAGCGTTTGGCGCCGCCGGTCGAGCGCATCGAAAGTGCCGGGGCGACGACATCTGAGGATCGTCTGGCGCAAGAGCGAATCGACACCTGCGCCTCCACGCGTCGGACTGCCGGCAGCACGCAGCTACCGACTCGCCCACTTCACGCCTGGTTCGAATCATGCGCGTGTGATGGGCCGCGGGACTCCCGCGGAGGGAACTGGGCGGCGTGCGGGAAGCGCATGCGCCGAGGGGACTCGGCTTCGCCGCTCGGCCCGAGGTGGCAGCCGCCGGACCGGGAGCACGGACTCAGCTCGGCTCGTGCGCAGCGCTCTGCACTCGGGCACGCGCGAAGGCCGCGCTCCGGCTCGAGAACGTGCCGGGTGCCGCGATCGCGGCACCCGAGATCAGCGACGCCCGCGGTGCGGGCACCTCGCGCGGCTTCAGCGCGAGGACTCTTCGCCGGTCTGCATGTCGGTGGTCGACCGCGCCTCGGGGTCACGGTCGAACCAGGTGCCCTGGTAGAAGTCGAGCGGCTCGATCTTCGGCCCGTTCGGGTGCAGATCGGCGAGGCCGTACACCGGGAAGAACACGAAGTCGACCGCGTGCGCCGCGCAGTAGAGCGTGTGCACGACACCGCGCCACAGGAAGGCGAACGGCAAGGTCACGGTCTGCATCACTGCGCCGCCGCCCAGCGCTTCACGCGCCTGTTCGGTGGTGCTGATCGAGTCGGTCGCGGCGCCGTAGAGGACGATGCCGGGTGAGAGGACCGCGACGGTCAGGTCCTTGCCCGCGCGACGGACCGTGTCGCAGCCGGTGAGGCTGAGGGCCAGGAGGGCGAACGTGGTCAGGGCGGCTTTGCGGAGGTTCAACT
>DATGPD010000157.1:0-3287 GCA_035305285.1 Planctomycetota bacterium | reverse complement strand
GAACGCGCGCCTGCGCGCGCGTGCCGATCGGTCCGCGGCCGAGGCCGCGCTGCTCCGCCGCGCCCTCGACGAGCTACTCGCCGTGATCGCGGCGCGGCCGGGAGCGGACGACGACGCTCCGCCGCCGCGCCCCGAGCCGGCGGAACGACGCGACGACGCCGCGCTGCCGGGTACCGGCACGCGCCCGCGCCGGCACGCGATCTACTGAGCCGCCCCTACCGGACCTTCCACGGCAGCGAGCGCGCCTCGGCGTTCGCGAACCGGCGGCTGAACACGAGCACGTCGCCCTGCGCGCGCTCCTTGCGGAAGCCGAGCAGGTGGAAGACCTCGACCAGGAACCAGCGCGCGACGCGCCGGCTGGCGAGGATCGTGTTCGGGTCGTCCTTCGATGCGCGCACGCCGGGCAGCAGCCGCACGACGCGGTCGAAGCGCACGGCGCGCAGCAGGCGGGCGACCGCGAGCCAGAACGGTCGCACGTCGCGGCCGGCGAAGAAGCCGTCGTCGCCCTGGGCCTGGTAGAGGGGCAGCAGGACCCTGCCGGTCTCCCGCGCGCGCACCGGACCCGACGCCGAGCGGCCCATCACCTGCCCCTTCACGATCCGCTGGAAGCTCACGAACCCGGGCTCCATCGTGAAGCGATCCTCCGGCCGCACGACGTGCCGGTAGCGGATCTCCACCACCGGCGGCGTGCCCGCGGCCGACTCGGCGAGGTGCCGCAGCCACGCCACCCGCCCCGGCACGGCTTCGGGGTCGAGCATCCCGGTCGCGCCGAGCAGCACCCACAGGCACGCCTCGTGGTTGGCGATCGTCTCCGGCCGGTCGTGCCGCCCGGCCTCGATCGCGAGCGCGGCGTGCCCGCGGGCGTTGAACCACTCCAGCACCGCCCCGTCGATGGTCTCCTCCAGCCCGAGGATCAGCGGTACCGGCAGCGCGGTCGCCAGCGCGCGGTTCGGCAGGGTGTCGCCGGTGCAGGTGAACGGCGGGCCGTCGCCGCTGCTCGTGTGCAGGTCGACGAACACCAGCGGGCCGCGGCGCTCGGCCTCGACCTGCTCGAACACCGCGAGCAGCGCGCGTTGCTCGGCGTCCTCCGGCGTGTCGTCCGCGGGGTCGCGCTTGCGCAGGGCGTCGACCTTGTCCGCGGTCCAGCCGCGGTTCAGGTCGCGCACCTGGAAGCGCCGCTGCACGGCGAGCGCGCCCAGGTTGCCGGCGACCGCGACGACCTTGCCGGCGATCGGCGGCGCCGCCTCCTGCAGTTTGGCGAGGAAGCGGCGCACGGCGTGCACGCCGGCCGGCTCGTTGCCGTGGATCCCGGCGCACACGAGCAACGTCGGCCCCGGCCGCCCCGCGTCGTAGCGCCCCAGTTCGCGCTCGAGCGCGAGCGGCGTGGCCAGCGCGCCGCTCATGCCGGCGTCGGCTCCCGCAACTGCTGTTCGAGGAGCTGGGCGGCGACGTTGATCAGGTCGCGCTCGGTGACCAGGCCCACGAGGCGGTCACCCTGGACCACCGGCAGGCAGCCGACCTTGTGCGCCTTCATCTTCTCGATCGCCTCCAGGGTCGGCGTGTCGGGCGTCACCGTCACGAGGTTGGTCTTCATGATCCGCTGGATCGGCACCGGCTCGCCGCCGCTGCCGTACAGCCCCTCGGCGATGATCCGCACCAGCGCGCGCGCCGACACGAGCCCGACCAGGCGGCCGGAGTCGTCCTCCACCGGCACGTGGCGCAGGTGCTGCCAGCTCATGAGGTTCGCGGCGAGATCGATCACGTCGCCCGGTCGCACCGTGAACAGGTCGGTGCTCATGAACTGGCCGATGCGCTGGAAGCTGAAGCGCCACGAGTCGGCCTCGGCCATCGTCGCCGGCTCCCAGCGGTGCACCGGCTCGCTGCTGCGCTGCCGGCGCAGGGTCGCCAGCGTCAACGTGCGCAGGCGATGGTCGAGCGTGCCCTGCGTGCCCATCGAGGCGAACGACTTGACCATCCACGCCGCGCCGGTCTGCCCGCTGGCGACGCGCTCCTCGACGATGCCGAGGTACTTGTCGACGTCGCCGGTGTCGACGCCGGCGTGCTGCAACCCGCGCCGCGCGAGCGGCAGCAGCTCCTGGGTGAGGAGCTGCTTGGCGGTGTACTCGCGGCCCTTGAGCCAGGTGAACTGCGACTGCAGCCCGAGGCGGGCGGCCTGCAGGAAGTTCGCCTTCGCGTCGTCGAAGTCCATCACCGCGCGGATGTCGGGGTAGTCCTCGGCGAGCGCCGCCATCAGGCCGAAGTACAGCGCGGCGTTGGCGATCTCGTCGACCACGGTCGGGCCGGCCGGGAACGAGCGCGCCTCGATGCGCAGGTGGGCGACCCCGTCGCGCACGCCGTAGCACGGGCGATTCCAGCGGTACACCGTGCCGTTGTGCAGGCGCAGCGCGGTCAGCTTCGGCGGCCGGCCGGCGCGCACCTCGGCGAGCGGATCCTCGTCGACCTCGGTGGTGAGGACCAGGCGGAAGCGCGCGACGTCGTCGCGGAAGATCTCGATCACCGACTGGTCGACCCAGCGGTCGCCGAAACTCACCCGCGGGCGCAGCCCGCGCAGCGCGTGGGTCTCCGAGCGCGCGTCGACCGACTGCTGGAACAGCGCGACGCGGGTCTCCTGCCACAGGCGCCGGCCGATCAGCAGCGGCGAGTTGACCGCCGCGGCGAGCACCGGCGCGGTGACCACCTGCGCGAGGTTGTAGAGCCGGGCGAAGTCCTTCGGCGCGACCTGCAGGTGGAGCTGGAAGCTCGTGTTGCACGCTTCCAGCATCACGTTGTCGTGCGTGATGTCGATCTCGTCCGCGCCGCGGATCTGGGCGCGGAACCGCCCGCCGCGCAGGCGCGTGATCGCGTCGTTGAGCGCGCGGTACCGCGGGATCGGACACATGTTGTCGAGGGCCAGGTCCTCGAGGCGCAGGGACGGCAGGATGCCGGTCAGCAGGATGTTCGCGCCGAACGAGCGCGCGGCCTCCAGCGCGCGCTCCAGGTTGGCGCGCAGCTCCTCCTCCATCGCGCTGAAGCACGTGCCGGCGAGCACGCGCGGCGCGAGGTTGGTCTCCAGGTTGAACTGCGCCAGTTCGAGGGTGAACTGCCCCGACGGGCCGCCGAGCTTGTCGAGGATCGGCAGGGCGAGCGGCACCGGCCGCCCGGCCTGGTCGATCAAGAACATCTCCTGCTCGGCGCCGATCCGCTGCACACCGATCTCGAACATGTCCTGTTCGAGCATGCGTTCGAGCGCGTGCACGTCGGCGAGCAGCGCGCGCATGAACGACCGG
>DATGPD010000156.1:0-2981 GCA_035305285.1 Planctomycetota bacterium | reverse complement strand
GAGGTCCGGATAGGCCTCGGTCACCGCGAACAGAGACTTCAGCGCGCCGGTCAGCGCGTTCTCCGCCTGCGCCTGCGCCGCGACGCCGCTCGCTCCCGCCTGGATCGCGTTCTGCCGCGCGCGGATGACCGCTTCGAGCGTGTCGCGCTCGTGCTCCATGTAGCGCTTCACGGTCTCGACCAGATTCGGGATCAGATCGTGCCGCCGCTTCAACTGCACGTCGATCTGACTCCACGCGTTCTTGGTCTCGTTCCGGCCGCGGATCATCGAGTTGTAGATCGAGACGAACCACAGCACGATCAGGAAGACGACGACGACGCAGATCAGGACGATGGCCCAGGCGGGCATTGGCTGGTCCTTTCGTTGGAGTTGCGCGACGCCCGGCGACGCGTTCGGGAGTCCACGGTAGAGCGACCCCCGACCACGCGCCAGCCCGACCGGGCCGAGCCGCAGGGACCCACCGCCCCGCGCGCGGCCCGCGACGTGCACCGGCTTGCGCGTCGGTTGCACGCGAGGCAGGGTCCGTTGCAAAGCTCCGCGTCGCGCGCGGTCCGGATCGTCGGGACCACGGTGCACCCGGCCGGTCGCCCCGGATCGCGGAAGCCGCCCGCCCGCCGGGCTCAGGCGGTCGGATCGACCTCGACCTCTCCGCGGAACACCTCGCGTGCCGGGCCCGACATGAGCACGCGGTCGTCACCGACGTCGATGGTCAGAGTGCCGCCGCGCAGGAGCACGTCGACCTTCGGCCCGGCGACGCGCCCCGTGCGCACCGCGGCGGCCGCGGCGACGGTCGCGCCACTGCCGCAGGCAAGCGTCTCGCCGCTGCCGCGCTCGAACGTGCGCTGCCGGAGACTGCCGTCGGGCCGCACTTCGACGAACTCCACGTTGACCCCGTCGGGGAAGGTCGCCGCTCGCTGTAGGCCCCGCCCGACTTCCTCGACCGGCGCCGCGTCGACGTCGTCGACGAACACGACCGCGTGCGGGTTGCCCGCGTCGCCGGCGTGGAAGGTCACCGTGCGCCCGGTGAGGAGCAGGGTGCGCGGCTCGGTCTCGACGCGCACCGCCCCCATGTCGACGCGTGCGCCCACGACGGTCGCGCCGTCGAACAGGAGGTCGACCGCGCGCACCCCGCCGTCGGTCTCCACCACGATGCTCGGACGACGGGCGATCCCCTCGTCGTACGCGAGCTTGGCGAGGCAGCGCACCCCGTTGCCGCACATCGCCCCGCGCGAGCCGTCGGCGTTCCACATCACCATGCGCACGTCGGCGGACGCGCTCGGGGCGAGCAGGATCAAGCCGTCGCCGCCGATGCCGTAGTGCCGGTCGGCAAGCCGAGGCGCGAGGCGCTGCGCGACATCGAGGTCGATCCTCTGGCGGATGGCATCGACGTACACGTAGTCGTTGCCGGCGCCTTCCATCTTCACGAACCGCAGGCGCATCATCCCGGCCCTCCGTACCTGGCGGTGTTCTGGAAGTGCAGCTTGGCGACCTTGCCGAGCAGCTCCCGGCCCCCGATCGCGAGCACGCGCCGCGCCACGGGATCGACCGGTGGACCCGCGCCCTTCACGAGGTCGACGCCGCACGCGTCGCTGCACTCTTGCAAGCCGGCGAGGAACCGCGCGCGCGCGAGCACCGACGCAGCCGCGACCGCCACGTGCCGCTCACCGCCCGCGACCTGGAGCAGCGGCGGGTGGCGCGACAGCGCGCGGGCGAGCGCCGCGTCGAGGACCGATTCGTGCGCGAACCGATCGACCACGATCGCGGTCGCCGCCGGCTGCCGCGCGTACAGGCGTGCCAGCGCGCGCGCATGCATCTCGGCGAGCAGCACGTTGAGGTTGCCGGCGCGCGCGTGCGCCGCGTTGTAGTGCTCGGGCATGAGCACCACGTACTCGTGGTCGACCTCGCGTTCGAGCAGGCCGGCGAGGGTGGCGGCGCGCTCGTCGCGCAGCTTCTTCGAGTCGGTGATCCCTGCCGCGCGCAGCCGCGCCTCCTGTTCCGGGGCCACGCACGCGGCGGCGACCACCAGCGGCCCGAAGTAGTCGCCCTTCCCCGCCTCGTCCGATCCGAGGGTGACGCCTGCCATCGGCAGCGGGTCGGGTGCGGCGGGTTCCGCGGTCGCGAGGTCGGGCAGATGGCGGGCGAGAAACGCATCGAGCCCCGATCCCTGCACGACCAGCTTGCCGCTGTGGTAGCAGGTCACCACCACGCCTTCGGCGCGGACCGAGAACGACGCGTGCGGCGTCGGCCGCCAGTCGGCATCGGGCGGCAGCGACCGCTGCAGCGCGGCGCGTAGCTCCGCCGCGCGCGGCGGGTCGATCCCGGCGAACACGCGCGTCTCCTGGGTCACCAAGTGACGACCACCGTACGGCTGCAGATGGTCAGCGGCAGCAAGACCGGTGCGAGCACGAAGTCCCAGAAGCTGAACGACGTGCGCACCGCGAAGCTCGTCCGGTCGAGCGCCAGCCGCTGCGAATCGACCTCGTTGAGGCGGACGAGGCCGAACAGCAGGTAGTACTGGCGCGCGACCGCCGATCCGGTACCGAGCGGCCCCACGCCCACGCGGTGTTCGTGGGCGAGGCAGGCCGACGGGCAGAGCAACAGCAGCGCGAGGCAGATTCGAACGAGGCGCTTCACGACGCCCTTTTATCCGCGCCCGCGACCGGCACGATCGATGATCGCCGTGGCGGACGCGCCGGCCAACGCGCGTCCGGGCCGCGCTCGGTGAGGCTCGCCGCCGCGGCGCGCTCGGCGTCGGCGAGGCGCGCTTCCAGCTCACGGGCGAGCGCGGCGCGATCGCTGCGCGACACGTCCGGCGGCACGTGCATGGGTTCGCCGAGGTAGACGACGATCCGCGCAAACGGCGCCGGGATGGCGAACCGGTCCCACGACCGCAGCCGCCGACCGCGGGAGAACGCGAACCCGAGCGGGTAAAGCGGACGACCGCCCTCGGCGGCGAGCTGGATCACGCCCTCGTGCACCCG